>JAYUYI010000610.1:0-3144 GCA_043752545.1 Thermoleptolyngbya sp. | reverse complement strand
CCGCCCTCAATAGAGCCACATCGTAGGCTCCCCGGTGCTGACGCTGCTGCCCGATTTGTTCCACGCGCTCGACCCAGGTTTTGACGTTAGACAGCTTTAGAGCGGCCAGCATACTGTCGATGAAAGCAATTTTTTTACGGGTTGAATCTAACAACGTCACCGTAGCATCTGGGAAGGCGATCGCCACTGGAATGCCGGGAAACCCCGCACCCGTCCCAATGTCGATAACGCTAAACGGACTCGGGAGCTGCCCTAGGGTCACAGGTGGCTCTATCGCTGAAACTTTAGTCTCAGCCCCAGCACCAGTCTGCCGATTCGCTGCTCCCAAGAATGGCATGAGTCCACTCAGCGAGTCCCACAAATGTTTCTCCCAAAACTCTGTCGGTTCCGTAATCCGAGTCAGGTTGAGGCGCTGGTTGCCGTCCAAAATCTGGGCGTACAGATGCTGAAACTGCGGGTGTTGGACAAGATCGGGTTGCCAGCCGCAGGTAGATTGCCAGAGTTCGAGCAGCAGCGGCAACTCTGCGGCCAGGGTTGTCGGTAGATCTGTTGTTGGTAAATCTGTTGTCGGTAAATCTACAGGTAGGCTTGCAGGTAGATGCTCGGGTAGATCGGGCGGCAACTCTAACGGCACGTCTAACGGTAAATTCGGCACCCCATTACTTTGCATCATCCCTCTACACCCTGCCGTGTGGCTCCTACAAAACTCGCCGGATTGACGGCTTTCAACACCCCCTGCTCCAACGTCCAGCACCGATCGGCGATCGCGGCCAGTTCACTGGCATCGTGGGAGACCACCAGCAAACACCAATCCTGTTTCAGCTTGGCCAATACGCTAGACAGCTGTCGCCGCATTGACCAATCCAACCCGGCGGTGGGTTCGTCTAACAGCAGCAGAAACGGCTGCCGAATCAGCTGTACCGACAAGGCCAATCGCCGCTGCTGACCACCGCTGAGATCGCGGGGCGAGGTTTTGAGCGATAGATGCGCCAACCCAACCTCTTGCAAGGCCAAATCGATCCGCTCTTTGCCTAGCTCTGGATGCCCCAGCCGCAGTTCATCTAGAATCGTGTCTCCACAAAAATGTCGCTCGGGAAATTGAAATACCAAACCACCCAATTCGCGCAGATGATCCGGCAGTAATTCCTGATCTCGCCAGCGGATGCTCCCCGACGTTTTTTTGGCCAATCCTGCCAAAATTTCTAGCAGGGTGCTTTTACCTGAGCCGCTAGGTCCCACAATTAAGCCCATTTGCTGCGGAGCCAATTCTAAATTAATCGATTTGAGAATGGCAGCAGGCGTAGCTGGAGGATGGTACGTCAGGTTTTGGATGTGGAGCATTGGCAAGGGGAAAATGGTGAAGGAGGAGGGAGGAGGGAGGAAGGAGGAAGGAGGAGGGATGAAGTAGGGAACACGAGAGCTGGAGAAAAAGTCAGAGCAGACTATGACTTGGCGGCTCAGTGGCTGGTCGGCTTACCTGCTATTCTGCCAAACTCTGGAACTCCTTGGGGGGGCGATCGCGTCCTGGCAAGTGATCAGGACAGCCCCACACCTCCACCTCAGAACCGTAAACTAGTTAAGTGATTCAGACGCTTCATGGAGGCATTGCATGTCTGTCGCAACGGCTTGTTCTCAGAACTCTAACGCGTTTCAAACCGCTAATGCAGCTCAACCATCCTCTAACATCGTTCCAAAGGTACCTAGAATGCGGCGGATCGTCACAGTACTAATTAGTGGAGTGGCGATCGCCTGCACCACATTTTCTCTGCCAGCCCTGGCAGATCCGTTCCGAACCACCAATCCTCGGGCCATTGATGCCAATACAGAGGCTGCTTTTCTGGCCTTGTTTGCCGATGGCGACTACCAGCGAGCCAACACGCTCTTGCGCAATGCTCAGACGACTGAACCATTAGCCTATGCCATTCGCGCCTCGCTAGCGTACCTAGACGAAGATTGGGATGCCTTGTCTGCCAACGCCACCCGCACCCGTGAGACAGCGGAACAACTGGTGCGCCGCGATCCCTTGCGAGGCCATATTTATATTGCCGCCGGATATTTTTTAGAGGGAGCATACACGGTGGCCACCAGTAGCAGCACGGTAGCCGCTACACCCACCGTCCTCAGCAACCTGCAAGCAGTGTTTGACAACCTAGATCAGGCCGCCAAAATTGCTCCAAACGACCCCGAACTCAACCTGCTGAAAGGCTATATGGACTTGCTGCTGGCGGTTAACCTGCCGTTCACCAGCCCCACCCAGGCGATTGAGCGGCTTGAAGCCCATGCGGCTCCTGAGTTCTTAGTTGATCGAGGTCTGGCAATTGGCTACCGCGATTTAGAGCAGTTAGATAATGCGATCGCCGCTGTCGATCGAGCGCTGGCCGCCACTCCCAACAACCCTGACCTGTTTTACTTAAAAGCCCAGATTTTGGTACGGCAAGGAAAAGATCAGCAAAGTATTGAGTATTTCCAGCAGGCGCTGACCCAAGAAAGTCAGTTACCCCAGAGTTTAGTCAACCAAATTGCTTGGGAAGAATGCCGCGCCAACAACCGTATTCTCGGGGTGCGCGATCGCCCCAGTCGGCAAACCTGCAATCCCCTGCTGAGACGGGGTTAGGAGTGAGACTTAAATAATTTTGAGTTTTGAGTTTTGAATTTTGAGTTAGACGGTCAATTCAAAACTCAAAACTCACCTCCATCCATAGAAAATTTACGCCCTATTGCAGCGGCGTTAGAGCCGGAAGATCGGCAGAAGGAGCGTCGCCCGAATCAATGCAGGTGCCCATAGCATCGGCGGTCGAGAGCGTTGTCTCTTTCCTGATACCCACTACACAGCTAGAAAACCGCTCGGGTAAAAGGCTGCGGCGGCAATTGTCAAGCACGTCCGACAGGGTGGCGGCATCATCACCCGTTTCAATCTCGTTGTAGCACGTTGCGAGTTCTAGGGGACGGCGCACCCGCTGGCAGGCACTCAGCACTTCGGTGGCAGCCAACGTTTCGTTATTCTCGATTCTGTCTACGCAGCGCGACAGTTCCAGAGGGTACAATGAGCGCGCACAGGCCGAGGCTGCATCTAGTTCTGCAATTCCTTTTTCTAATAAACTACTGGCACAGGTGGCGTAGTCACGTTCGTTAACGTTGTTACGC
>JAYUYI010000609.1:0-3145 GCA_043752545.1 Thermoleptolyngbya sp. | reverse complement strand
GACTTTTTTATCCTGAAAGTTCGCTGCCCCACATAGGGCGGTTATGCCAAATCCCAACACAGCCGAGGTCAACGTCACTGCTCCTCTCTCCATCGATCCCGATCAGATAGATCATGGGGACAGCGGTTCACTTCGTGGAACCGTAATTGCAGTGCAAGCCAACTATTATTGGGTGCAGTTTGAGCCAAACACCCTACCCACTACCGTCCTCACAGCCGCTCAAGGTGACGACGTATTGCTGCTGTGTACTCGCCGTACCCGTCTGAAAAAAATTGGGCAACAGGTGATGGTGGGCGATCGCGTTCAGGTGGAAGAAGCCGACTGGGCAGGCGGCAGAGGAGCAATCGGCCAAGTGCTGCCTCGTCATAGTGAATTAGACCGCCCACCCATGGCCAACGCCGACCAAATTTTGCTGGTATTTGCCCTAGCAGAACCCGCACTAGAACCCGTTCAACTCAGTCGTTTTTTGGTCAAAGCAGAGTCTACCGAAATCAGTGTCTGTCTTTGTCTCAACAAGTGCGATTTAGCATCGCCAGCCGACCAAAAGCAATGGGGCGATCGCTTATCTCAGTGGGGCTACCCGCCGATCTTGTTGAGCGTGCACCAAACAGTCGGTTTAGATGTTATTTACCAGCATTTAAGCGGCAAAACCACCGTTGTTTCTGGACCGTCGGGCGTTGGCAAATCAAGCTTATTGAACGCACTCATTCCTACCGTAGACCTGCGGGTAGGTGCCGTTTCGGGCAAGTTACTGCGGGGTCGTCACACTACCCGCCATGTAGAACTATTTAAGTTGCCCACGGGTGGGCTGCTAGCAGACAGTCCCGGCTTCAATCAGCCCGATTTAGACTGTACCCCCACTACTCTCATTCACTGCTTCCCAGAGGCACGGCAACGCTTGGAGGGGGATGCCTGTCAGTTTAGTAACTGCCTGCACCGAGACGAGCCAGGCTGCGTGGTACGGGGCGACTGGGAACGTTACGAACACTACCGCATCTTTTTAGAGGAAGCGATCGCTCGTCAAAGCAGCTTCGAACGCAGCCGTGATGCTGAAACCACGACGAAGCAAAAAAGCGGGAATGATGGGCAAATCAGCACGGAACCAAAATTAGAAGCTAAAAAATATCGCCGCCCCTCTCGCCGAACTGAAAAGCAGTTGCTGCTGGGATTGTACTCAGAGGAGGGAGAGAAGGATGAAGGATGAGGGATGTAGCTTGCTGCTGCGCAGCAGTAGGATGAAGGGAAATAGAAGAAGCCTTTGAAGCGCTGGAGAATACTGCCTCTAGATCTCTCAATTTTCTCAGAAATTTCTGCGATCGCTCGATATGTTACAGATTGCAACATATAATGAGAACTAGTAAAAACAAGTATCTCAGAGGGTAGCAGCGTTACATGAGAGTTGCGATCGCCGGAGGAGGACTAGCAGGGCTTTCCTGCGCCAAGTATTTAGTCGATGCTGGACACACGCCAGTAGTACTAGAGAGTCAGGACGTCCTAGGTGGCTTAGTGGCAGCTTGGCGTGACCAAGATGGCGACTGGTATGAAACTGGGCTACATATTTTCTTTGGGGCCTACCCCAACATGCTGCAACTGCTCAAAGAATTGGGTATTGAAGATCGGTTGCAGTGGAAAGAACACTCCTTGATCATGAACCAACCAGAAAATCCAGGCGTCTACTCACGCTTCGATTTTCCCGATATTCCTGCGCCAATCAACGGTGTGGTGGCTATTCTAGGCAACAATGACATGCTGACCTGGGAAGAGAAAATTAAGTTTGGGCTGGGGCTACTTCCTGCCATGGTACGCGGTCAATCTTACGTAGAGGAGATGGATCAGTACACTTGGACAGAGTGGCTGCGGAAGCAAAATATTCCGGAGCGCGTCAATGAAGAAGTGTTTATTGCGATGGCAAAAGCCCTGAATTTCATTGGCCCTGATGAAATTTCGGCCACCATTTTACTAACGGCGCTCAATCGGTTTTTGCAAGAGCGCTACGGCTCTAAAATGGCATTTTTAGACGGATCCCCTCCGGAGCGGCTGTGTCAACCTTTAATGGACTACATCACAGAACGCGGTGGTGAAGTTTATGTGCAGAAGCCTTTGAAGCAAATTCGCTTAAACGATGATGGTACCGTGCGAGAGTTTCTGATTCGGGGGCTAGATGGCGCGCCCGATGAAGTGGTGACCGCTGATGTCTATGTTTCGGCGATGTCAGTGGATGTATTGAAAGTACTGCTGCCCGAACCGTGGAAGCCCCTTGATTACTTCAGCAAGTTGGATGGCTTAGAAGGTGTCCCTGTGATCAACCTCCATCTATGGTTTGACCGCAAACTCACCGACATTGATCAGCTGCTATTTTCGCGATCGCCGTTGCTCAGCGTATATGCTGACATGAGCAACACCTGCCGCGAGTATGCCAATCTTGATCGCTCCATGCTAGAGCTGATCTTTGCCCCTGCTAAAGATTGGATCGACAAGTCTGATGAAGAAATTGTGGCGGCAACCATGACAGAGTTGAAAAAACTTTTTCCCAACCACTTCACAGGTGAGCAGCCTGCTAAGCTCCTGAAGTCCAAGGTTGTGAAAACGCCTCGCTCAGTTTACACGGCAACACCCGGTCGGCAGGCATGCCGTCCGAGCCAAATCTCACCCATTGCCAACTTCTTTTTAGCTGGCAGTTACACCATGCAAAAATACCTCGGCAGCATGGAGGGAGCGGTACTTTCCGGTAAACTGGCAGCACAGGCAATTAGCCACAAGGCAACTGGTGGTGAAACTGACCTGCAAGTTGAGAAATTACCAGCTACGGCTCGCTAAACTAGCTTTTTTAGGTGTAATCTGCAAAAAGCGCAGAGCGATTGCTACCAGCTTGGTGCAAATTGCTGGTAGTTTTATCGTTATCTCATCCTCCAGTTCTGCAATGTAATGCTGCAATTGCCTAGACCCTCCCGAACCATGCCGCTGGTTTCTCTCGACGAAGCCTACGAACACTGCCGCCAAATTACTGAGGAGTATGCAAAAACCTTCTACCTCGGCACGCTGCTGATGCCGGAGAAAAAGCGTCGAGCCATCTGGGCAATCTACGTCTGGTGTCGCCGTACCGATGAGTTAGTCGATGGCGCAAGTGCAGAATATACAACGGATG
>JAYUYI010000608.1:0-3154 GCA_043752545.1 Thermoleptolyngbya sp. | reverse complement strand
GCAGCTAGCAGCGTAGGTACCATCAACACACCGAACCAGCCGATATACAGGCGGTTGTTGGTGGAGGTGACCCACTCGCAGAACTGTTCCCACACGTTGGCACGCTCGGTGCTACGGATTGTTGTAGTCATAATAAATTAGTGCGGTTTGCCTAAAGAGCGAGAATGGCTGGGTATTTATTCCTATACAATACTGCCTGCATCAAGTTTTGTAAAGAGATTTCACCACCCATAGCTTTACCGCTCACCAAAGTAGGGGAATAGCATTTGCCACAATCAGAAATCCAATTGGTATTACCATGCAGGCGATCGCCCTTCGTCTTCGTCCACAGCAAGACCTGTTAGCCGAGCTAGAAACGCTGATCCGCAGCCAGCAGATTGAAGCCGCCTGTGTGTTGACCTGTGTGGGCAGCCTCACGACAGCGGTACTGCGTCTAGCCAACCAAGACCAGGCCACGACCTACTCAGGACAGTTTGAAATTGTGTCGCTAACTGGCCTGTTGTCCATACATGGGTTGCATTGCCATATGGCGATCGCCGATTCTACTGGACACACCATCGGTGGGCATGTGCTAAAGGGTTGCTGCATTTACACAACCGCAGAGCTAGTTTTAGGCATTTTGCCAGACGTTCGCTTTCAGCGTGAGCCGGATCTAGAAACAGGCTATCGCGAGTTGGTGCTTAGACCCGTTGAGTGAGTTTTAGACACCCAAATCAAACCGATCGCTCGACAGGCTAGGAATTTGGGTGGCATAACAGCACAAATCTCCCGTATCACCTAAGCCGAGAGGGGTTAGAGAGTGTCTGGGATTGGAACCCACAGGCGATCGCCCTGCTGGTTATCACTCTGAACATTACCCTGAGCGCCATCTTGAGCGCCAGTTTGATCAGCGGGCTGAAACAGGGGAATATGTCCCACGCCTTTGACTCGCTCTGACCAGCCCGGCACCTGTTGATCGAGAGCAGTTTTCCAAGCATAGCCTTCAGTTAGCGTTACCACTAGGCCAACCCCATTGGCTCCAGCTCGAGTCAAGAGCTGAATAGCGGCGATCGCGGTTCCGCCGGTATTAATCACATCATCGACAATCAGCGTCCGCTTGCCTGCAATCCGCTCGACCAGTGCCGGGTCGAGGTAGAGCGATTTGGTTGCGTCGGGGCTGGTCACCGACACAACCGGAACGGCGAGGCGATCGCTGTACCAAAATTTGCGCGAATTGCCCAGCGCTACATAGTCGGCAAAGCCTAACTGCTGCGCCACCAGGCGGGCATAGTCTAATCCTAGGGTGGGGATGCCGACGATCGCCTCGGGGGCAAATCTGCGAGCCAACCCGACCAGCAGCGGCACCAAGTGTGCTTCTACGGCAAAGGGCGTTTGGTTTGACATCAGGAGTGCGATCGCCATCTGCTCGTTAGGGAATGGCTGCAATGGCAACTCCAACCCACTGCCATCACACAGCAACACGGGATAGGTGTCTCGATACGGCGGCGGCGGTGCAGTCGCCAGATCGCCAGAGGACATGACTCGCGCTAGATAGTGGGTTCTGCTCATGCTGCTAACTGGGTTTGCCAATACACTAACGCTAGGCTCATAGTCAGACACATGACCATAAAGCTATAGTCGGCCAGTTTAAACTTCAGATTGTAAAGGCTGGTGCGACGCGAACTCGTGCCAAAGCGATAGGTAATCAGGGCAAACGAAAGATTTTGCCCGAGTTTTAGCGATCGCAACAGTAAGGGAACCGCGATCGCCAGGTAGTTTTTGATCCGCGTGACTAGCCCGCCCCGGTCTAGCTCTTGCCCCCGCGATCGCTGGGCGTCGGTAATGGCACTGAACTCTTGAATAATAATTGGAATCAGCTGGAGCGATAGACCCACGCCAAAGGCAATATTGTAGGGCAACCGCAGCGCACTCAGCCCCGCCAAAATTGAGCCAAAATCTGTGGTGGCCAGCAGCGAATAGAACGAACCCGACATCACCAAAATCCGGAGCGCCGCCGCCGCCGCCAGCGATAGGTTAGCATCGGTTAGCTGCACCGGTCCCAGGGCTAGCAGCAGCCGACCACCCTGATTGCCAATCAAATTCCACATGACAAATGACGCCACTAATAAGGGCAAAATGGCGATCGCAAACCGCCGCCCCTGAGCCGCCACCTGCCCCATCACCCAGTACAGCACCAGACAGATCAGCAGCACCAGCAACGGTAAGGGGCTGCGTAAATACCAGGCCAGCACACTACATAGCCCCACCCAGAGAAATTTCGTTCTGGGATCCAGCGCATGAACGGCAGAATGGCGCGGAATGTAGCTGAGCAGTCTAGTCATAGTCTATATATCAGCTATTAATGAACCGCAGGCAGAGCAGCGACTAGGCAGTGCGCCAGTTCAGCGGGCGTGAGGCAGGCTTGATGGAGCCAGTCTGTGCCGAGTTGAATGTAAGACGGCAGCGGGATCTGGAGTTGAGTGAACAGCTCGGAGTTGGCTAGCAGCGATCGCGTTGACCCACGGGCTGCCACTTGCCCGTCGCGGAACACCAGCAGCTGATCGGCATAGTCTGCCAGCAGCGGCAGATCGTGCGAAATGCAAAGAATGGTTTTGTGCTGTTGCTTGAGCTGCCGCAGGATTTGCCCTAGCTGCTCACGCCCTCGCTGATCCATGCCAAAGGTCGGTTCGTCTAAGACCAGCACCTCGGGATCTAATGACAGGGCACAGAGAATCGACAACAGCTGTTTTTGACCCACCGACAGAGCCAGAGGCGATCGCGTCCGATATTGGGCTAGGCCAAACTGCTCTAGCAGCGCTTCTACCTCAAGCTGACGCTGCTGCTGCCAGCGGGCATCATGCGCCAGAGACACCGAAAATAAGGCTTCCTGCTCAACGGTTTCGTTAAACAGCATCAAGTCAGGGTTTTGAAACGCCATCCCGACTCGACGCGCCATCTGCGCTACGGTCTGTCGCGCCACCTGCTGACCGCTGACCATGACTACTCCGGCTTGCGGGCGCAGCAACCCGTTTAAGTGGCGCACAGCTGTAGATTTACCCGAGCCATTTTGGCCAATAATTCCCAGTATTTGCCCCGCATTGGCGCTAAAGTTCACGGCTGAAAGGGCTGGAGTCGGAGCATCGGCATAGGTAAACGTTAGATCGATGCAGTCTAC
>JAYUYI010000607.1:0-3155 GCA_043752545.1 Thermoleptolyngbya sp. | reverse complement strand
ATCCCACCCACTACACCTAGGCTTTCAATCCACTGTAAGGCATTACGCAGCAGCTCCTGCGGGTTAACCCCCGGTGAGCTTGCCGCCGTTTGAGCCAGCGCTGGAGAGGCCAGCAGACCACAGGCGATCGCACTGATTCCCAGCCAATACAGTCCCTTTACCAGTCGATTTCGAAGCACTTGATTTGAATCTATCATGGGGTTACTCGTAGCAGCAGCTGTCACTGTTGTCATGCCGGATAGCATCTGGCTGAAGTAGCTCAATCGTGAATCTCAGTCGTGAATCTCAATTGTGAATCTCAGTCGTGAATCTCAGTCTCTACTGTTGATTCAATGACCAGTCATACTCCAAGTAGTCAACGTTGTATTGACCTTGGACTAAATAATCTTTGTCTTCAGGACTCACATAGGTGCTAATAAAGTTCAAAACAGCTCGCTCCTTGTCACTGCCGACAAACCTGTTAGGGGCGCTGTAGCCTGCTTGCCAGTCTTCACCAAACCAGTTAAAAATCGCAGAAATAGAGACCCGCTCTTGAGCGCGATCGATTTTCACCCCACGACTGGCTAACCACTGGCGCACCTGATCATCCAATTGCTGATCTAGCTGCTCACCCGTATAGGGTTCTGGCCGCAGCGGTGGGCAGCTAATGGCGGCACACACTAACGCCGCATGGATGCGCGGTTCCTGGAAGTCTTTACGCAATATCTCATGCTCAATGGTGTCGAGGGTGATAGATTGCCCCATCACCCAATGCTTTTTGCCATTCCAAACGCCCCAAATATCTTTAATGCTGCCTTTGAGCGGCTTCTGATCGATGATGGATTCTAGCGTGATGGCATTGTAGGCGTTGACTAAGAAGGCAATTTTTTCCTGGTCGCTCCAAGCCTCGTAGGTATTGGGAGAAACCGCTCCTAGGGCTGCCACAAACTCCTTTAAGGGCATAGGGTTAGCTTGCAGTGCTGGGTAGTCAACCAAGCCAGCGGCGTTGACGTAGGTGCGTAAAACCATCCCGTACGCGTCGTAGGACAAGGAGCTGGCTGATGTTGCCGTCGGTTGTCCCGTTGAACTAGTCCCTTGAGCCAGGGGGGATGGGCTGGTGCAACTGGAGAGTAACGCGATCGCGCCCATGAAGATGAACGATGTAGGGTTTAGCATGGCGAACCGTTGGTGTTGTGAATACTACACTACTTATGCAATATTTTGTTTGCATCAGCCTGACCCGTAACTAAATTTTTGCTGAGAATCAGATGAAGAAAACCTGGATCATGCGGTCTGATCAGCGGCGAGACTGGATGTGCGACCAGTGAGTTTAGCTGAATTTTGTTAATAGTTTCAAGAAAGATTTTGTGCGAGGTGTGAGGAGCGTCCGCCGATAGGTGTCGGCGGCCTTTTTAATCGCTTCTGCCTGAGTGGGGTAGGGATGAATCACGCCCGAAAGAGCACTGAGTCCCTGTTTGGTGGCGATCGCTAACGTCACTTCACTAATCATCTCTCCGGCATGGCGAGCGACGATAGTTGCTCCCAAAATCTGGTCTGATCCTCGCTTGTGCAAAATTTTGACAAAGCCGTCCGGTTCACCATCGGCCAGAGCGCGATCGACCGTTGAGAAGGGGATTTTGATGGTGTTGGTATTCAATCCTTGAGCCTGAGCCTCCGGTTCATACAACCCAACATGGGCAATTTCTGGATCAGTATAGGTGACCCAGGGCATGGTCAAACTGCTGAGTTTGCTGCGTCCTAAGCCAAAGGGAGCGAACAATGTATTTTTGATCACGATCCGGGCAGCCGCGTCGGCAGCATGGGTAAATTGCCAGTTCATACAAATGTCGCCAGCCGCATAAATGCGAGGATTGGTAGTTTGCAGATAATCATTGACCACCACGCCCCGGCGAGCATCATACTCAACGCCAACCGTTTCTAAGTTCAATCCCTCCACGTTAGGCGATCGCCCAGCCCCCACCAAAATCTCATCTACTACAACGGTTTTAACTACACCATTTTGACGGTAATGAATGACTTTACCCGCATCTGTTGTTTCAACGTGTTCGAGGCTGCAATCTAGAATCAGATGCAGATTTTCCTGCAAAAACTGGTGTTGGACAATCTCAGCAGCATCCGCATCTTCACGATCGAGCAAATGTCCATGTTTGTGCAGCAATGTCACGTCGCTACCCAGCCGATGGAACGCCTGCGCCAGTTCGCAACCAATCGGGCCACCGCCAATAACTGCCAGCCGTTTGGGGCTTTCAGTTAGCGAAAAGACCGTTTCATTGGTCAGATATCCTGCTGCTGCCAATCCAGGAACCGGGGGGCGCGTCGCACGAGCCCCTGTAGCAATCACGGCTTTCTTAAATCGCAACTGGCTACCATTAACGGTGATAGTCTCTCCATTGACAAACTCAGCGCTGCCCAGAAACACATCAATGCCCAATTTGCTGAACCGCTCTACCGAGTCGTGATGGCTAATTCCCGCCCGAATTTTCCGCATCCGCTGCATCACGGCAGCAAAATTGATCTCAATGGTATCGGGTGGTTGAACCCCAAAGGGAGCGGCATCTCGGATATCGGCCACCACCCGCGAGGAGCGAATGACGCACTTGGACGGCACGCATCCGACGTTGAGACAGTCGCCCCCCATCAAGCTTTTCTCAATCAGCGCCACGTTCAAGCCTAGCTCCAACCCAGCCGCTCCAGCCGCAACGACCAATCCAGCTGTGCCAGCCCCAATGACCACCAAGTCGTAAACTGCCGCAGGCTCAGGGTTGACCCAATCCGGCGGATGGACATGGGACATGAGAGTTTGATTGTACTGATCCAGCGGCTGGAGAGCGGGTTCTGGTCGAATCGACGGGGTCATACGTTTAATCTCTAGAGGCAACAGGTTGACTGAACGCTGTTTTAGCAATGTGGGTGATAAGGTGGGTGATATAGAAGGTTACCGCAGCGGTAGCCAGCAAACCCAAACGCTTTTTTATTTATATATTTGTGTTTTCTATACTGTGACACAAGCCTAAAGCAATTCTGAGCAGCAGGTTAATTTACCCGCCGAGGTGACTGTTGCCGATGATTGGATTGGCATCTCAGAAGCGCTGCGATCGCGGACTTTAGACGTGGCTTGGTTGGGTCCTTGGGGCTATGTACTGGCAAAGCACAAT
>JAYUYI010000606.1:0-3161 GCA_043752545.1 Thermoleptolyngbya sp. | reverse complement strand
GCCAGTCAAACAGCACCACCGCATACCCCTGAGCAAAGGCTTTGCGCCCTAACAATCGCAGAAACCATTGGTCATCCAGGTTTCCCGTAATTCCGTAGGTGCCAACAATGGTTCCTTTTGGCTGCTCAGGCATCGCAATCATGCCAAAGAGGGGCACAGTCCCAGCACCCGAAAATGTTTGCGGTTGATAGGTCGGTTCTGGCACCGTGATGGTCTTTTTCCAATCACGACTCGCCTTCAAGGCGGCATAAAGGGTCATAGCCAGACCATTGCTCAGCCCCAAGGGGGGAAGATAGGGCGGAATATTCATCAATCGCTACCATGAAGATGCGTTTACACATCTTCATGGTAGTTCGCTGGCTGCGATCAACGTTCTAGCCGCTTGCGCCATTCGGCATCAATTTTGTCTGATTGTGCCACCTCTTGCTCGGTTAGGTCAGTTTCGGTGGAGTAGGCCAGATTGTCTTGGCTAACAATGGTTTCAGCCGCAAACTGCTGGGCATAGGCCATTTTTAGCTGCAACGCTGCTCCGCCCTGGTTCAAGTTTTCCGCCAGCTGCTGACGTCGTTCATTGCGAGCGGCAAGCTTTTGGTTGCGCTGTTGAATCCACCAGTAGCGCACCAGCGGCACCGCCAAAAAGCCGATGCCGTAGGCCAACAGCAGGCCATAAATCCCGCCGACAAAGGCCACCAATCCACCCAGTTGTCCGGCAATGCCACTCCGCAACAGCCCACCCAGCACCAGTGCGCCAATCAGGTTAAAGGCACCCAATCCCGCTGCCAGCATAATTTGCCCAGATGTAGCTTGACTGAAGCGCCACAGCGATTCTTTGAGGTAGGCGGCGATCGCAGCGGGTCTGTGTTGAGCTGCCGTCACCTGAAGTTCGGGGAAGTGATACACAATCTGTCCGTCGGGGCTAACTTCGGGCTGGCCGTTGAACCGAATTAGCACCGGCAACATGTAGTCTTCATCATCGGCCAGCAGCCGGCTAGGTAAATCTAGGTACGGAGCCACCTGTTCGGCTACCACGGCACCGCCATGATTGCGGATCACCGTGGCGATCGCCCGCCAGCGACGTTCATCCAAATCGGCATTGGGGTTCCCATCACCAAACAAGAACGAAAATACGGCTTCCAAAAAGTTAAGTTTGCGCGGCTCGTTTCCAGCCAAGCGCTGGCGGCGAGTGTCGTAATAATTGGGCTGAAAAATCAGATACCACTCCGGCCCAATCCAGAAATTGGGTAGAAACACCATGCCGCCGCCATCAAAGCCGCGATCATCATCGTCTCCTTGAGCCGATTTCATCGCCGTTAGCGCCAGCACGATGGCGATCGTAATCAGCAAAATTGACGCAACCAATGCCACCCCAAAGGACATGCGGATGATGTAGAACAAGATCTGCCAAACCTTGCTCCACCATGCCTGAACCCGCAGCCGAAAATATTTATTTTGTAAAACAGAGCGGAAATTTTTGGGAAACAGGTAGGCAATCTCGCCCGCCTCCGACACCTGCATATGGCCACCGGCTTCGGAGGCCAGCGTCAATAGCCCCTGTTCGGCTAATTTCACATCCAGCCCGGCCTGAGATGCCACGTCTCCAGCCGTCACGCGATAATTCAGCGTTTCAACTGCTTTCATCAAACCAGAATCGGGAGTCATGCCTTTCTCTCACTGCACTCTTTAGAGCTTACTTCCACTCTAAATTACTTCCACTCTAAAGAGTGCTGAGTCGAAACGACAACGAAGAGATGTCATGGGGCAACTATAGAAATTCTCTATGATCAACCTCTAATGGATTGAATGGATTGATGGAGATAAACGGCAACCGGCGTCTGCCTCAATTCTCAACCAAAAAACTAGCTCTACAAAACTAGCTCTAACGACTTCCAACTGACAAACAGATCATACCGATGCAGCCAGATGCAGCTTATGCATTCAGGCAATTCTCTAAACGCATACGGCAATGGCATTTCATCCTAATGTGCGATACCCCTAGAGCAGAGTGGGGATCTAAAATTGACTTGGCTGGCTTTATTGCTCTCTATTTTAGAATCGCTGATGGCGATCGCCCGATCTCAGGGTGCCTAAGATGCGTGTGTGGTTTCACTCAATATTCAGTTTGCTTACTCCGCGATAGCAACCCAAGGACAATCATGGAAACGACGAAGCAGAAAAATTCTACCAGCGAATCAATGAGTTTGACCTCTACAGTTCTTCAAGGCAGCGCTGATTTTGATAATTGGGCGATCGCTGTACGAGCACAACTGTTGGCATCACTCCGCAAGCGCGGCGGACGCTTTTAAGCGGCATAGGTCTAAAACTCACGGCTTTAGCCCACCTAGCTGCTTTAGCCCACCGACCATGAAACTGGGTCACGAAGTTGGCTATAGAAGTTGGACTATAAGACTGGGCTATGAAATTGGAGCTGTATCAGATTTCGAGATTGATACAGTTCTGGCGATATCGATAAATTGCTGCAAAATAGGGGATAACTGCCCCTGTCGCCAAACAATCGTTAATGGATTGGCTGTCGCCTGCTCTTGAATGGGGCGATAGACTACTCCTTCGCGTCGAAGATTTTGCACGCTGGACGGCAGAAGACTGATGCCAATTTCGCCTGCAACTAGCCCCAAAATTGTGACCATAAAGATCGCTTCTTGAGCCACCTTAGGGACAAATCCTGCCTGAGCACACAGATAGTAAATTTGCTCCGACAAACCAGACACAACTGGACGCAGGGGCATCACAAATTCTTCGTTCGCTAGATCAATTAGCGAAATTTTGTCTTGGGCTGTTAACGGATGGTGCTGGGGTAAAACGGCAACCAGTGTTTGTTGACAGAGCAGCAGCATTTCTAAATCATTGACGTCAGCTAGGTCAGGGGTTCGATAGATAAAAACAATGTCGGTCTGGCGATCGCGTAATCCTTGAATTTGGGAACCGCTACTTTCTTCCCGTAAAATCAGATTTATTTCTGGATAGTGTTGCCGAAACGTTCGCAGGATATTGGGCAAGATACTGTTAGCAATTGAGCTAGTAAAGCCTACGGTCAAATGACCCAATTCTCCTTGATGGATGCGTTGGGTTTTGTGGATCGCTTGTTCTAGATTTGCCAGAGTCGAACGCGCTTCTTCTAAAAATGCCTGCCCCGCCAGCGTAAC
>JAYUYI010000605.1:0-3167 GCA_043752545.1 Thermoleptolyngbya sp. | reverse complement strand
TGTCGAAGTGACCCGAGTTGCACACGATCGCCCCATCTTTCATGAGTTCGAAGTGCTCACCCCGGATCACGTGCTTGTTGCCCGTTACCGTAATGAAGATATCGCCCTGGGGCGCGGCGATCGCCATTGGCAGCACCCGGAAGCCGTCCATTACCGCTTCTAACGCCTTGATTGGGTCAATTTCTGTGACAATCACATTTGCGCCCATGCCGCGCGCCCGCTGCGCTGTGCCCTTGCCGCACCAGCCGTAGCCCGCTACCACAATCATTTTGCCCGCTAGCAAAATATTGGTGGCGCGAATGATGCCATCTAGGGTCGATTGACCTGTGCCATAGCGGTTGTCAAAGAAGTGCTTGGTATCAGCATCGTTGACGTTCATGGCAGGGAAGGTCAACACCCCATCCTTCAGCATGGCCTGGAGCCGGACGATCCCTGTGGTGGTTTCTTCGGTGGTGCCAATCAGGTCAGGAATTTGATGCTGACGCTCTTGAATCAGGGTTGCTACCACGTCGCTGCCGTCGTCCACAATGATGTTGGGGCGATGGTCAAGCGCAATTTGCAAATGCCGTTGGTAGGTGGCGCTGTCTTCTCCACGAAACGCAAAAACGGGGATGCCGTAGTCGGCAACTAAGCTAGCGGCGACGTCATCTTGAGTTGAGAGCGGGTTGCTGGCAATTAGCACAGCATCGGCTCCGGCATTTTTGATGGCGATCGCCAAGTGAGCCGTTTCGGTGGTGATGTGGCAGCAGGCAACTAGCCGCACACCCGCCAAGGGTTTCTCTTTAGCAAACCGCTCTTGAATCTCTTTGAGCACAGGCATCTCGCGCCCTGCCCATTCAATCCGCTGTTTTCCCTGCGCTGCCAGAGAAAGATCTTTAACTTCGTGCTTTACCTGAGTTGTGGTCGTCATGGGGATGGGGATTCAGAAATCTTAAGCATTTTACTCTTTCATTAGCCTACCTAGGATCGGGGAAACCGACAAACGTAACCCGCATCAGAGGATGTATCAATCTTGATCGGTTGAGTCAGAGCTGGGCAAGTGGCCTAAAAATAAATTCCGATAAAGAGTTACGGTAATCTCTATAACTTCTTCTTATCGAGAAGGGGATAGAATGATTATGTATACAGGTAGATTCAGCCTTCAACCTTAGTTAAACCCAAGTTTTTAGGCTCTACCTGTACGATTTATCCTTTACCGCCTTAATTTATGGAACCTGGTAGTAGTAGAGTTGAACCTCACCCCGCTCAAGCTTTGAATCGGTTAGCAGATATTGCAGGTACATTGATTGCAGTTTTAACGCTAATCATTCCAGTCGCAGCGATCTCCTACTTCTCGTTGTCTTCCTCAGAAATCTTTTCTCCCGCCAGCTATCCCCCGGCCCTAGGGGCTAACTCACTGCTAGGCATTGAGGAATAGCAGTCAGTTTATTTCTGTGTAGAGATTGTAAGGAGTGCCCTGAAGCTATGGTGTACGCCTTGGGTCTTGTGCTAGCTTAGCCCCGGTCTTAGATATTTGTTGCGGTAATTCTCGCAGCTAGGGTGCGACTCTATCTTGATGGATTGCCCCTCGGACTGCTCAGGGACTGACCGTCTTCCCCTAAAATGCTATTCGGGGAGATGGTTTGGTCTGGCTGGCTGCTCGTCAGACGTGGATTGAACGGCAGACGTTCAATATTTTGCATGATGACTTAAGCATGACGACTTAAGCATAATGGCCTAAATATGTGCAGCAGATACAGCCTAACGGGCGTTGACTGGGTGCCATCCGGCGCTAACTACTCTTCTTGACTATTCTCGTTAACTCTGGAGGACAACTGTGGATTTATCGCGTATTCCCCCCCAGCCCAAGCCTGGACTGATTAATGTATTGGTAGAAATTCCGGCAGGCAGCAAAAACAAGTATGAATTTGACAAAGATCTAGGCGCGCTTGCCCTAGATCGGGTGCTCTACGCGTCGGTGCAATATCCCTACGATTACGGATTTATCCCCAACACGCTGGCAGATGATGGCGATCCGCTAGATGGCATGGTGATGATGGATCAGCCTACATTCCCCGGCTGTGTGATTGCAGCGCGCCCAATTGGGATGCTAGAAATGATCGATGGGGGCGATCGCGATGAAAAAATTCTCTGTGTTCCCGACAAAGATCCCCGCTACGCCAACGTCAAGTCTTTGGCAGACGTTGCCCCTCATCGCCTCGACGAAATTGCAGAATTCTTCCGAACCTACAAGAATTTAGAAAAAAAGGTAACAGAAATTCTGGGCTGGAAAGACGTCGATCAGGTTTTACCCCTGGTTGAACAGTGTATTGAAGCGTACAAGAAATAGCGCAGAAACACCGCTGATTTGGTACGTGAGACTCTGTAGAGAGGACTATGGAGCGATCGCGCTCTTGCCTCTCTACACTCTGATATCTTTTTCTCCTAAGTAGCTGTTATCGGTTTGCCTCTTTAGGCAAAAGCATGAGGTCAATTCATAGTTTCGACCTTTATACTTAAGGGCAGGCATTATAAATAGCGCTTGTAGTTTAAGGTTTGGTTTTAGCATTTGCCCTATTCGGATTTTAGAATTCAGAGAAACCCAGGAACGGCTAATGTCCATTTTTTTAGCTGTTATTTCCCTCAGATAAGGGTTTTTCCAATCTGTGTCACCACATATTCATTTGACAGCACATGTTAGGCTCTGATTTGTCTAACTCTATGCCCTCTGAATCCGAGCGAGACCGTTCCCTGACGGGAGGCTCATCGCCAAAGTTTATGGTGCAGTTCTGGGGCGTCAGGGGCAGCATACCCACACCAGGATTGGAAACAGCGCGCTACGGCGGTAATACTCCTTGCGTAGAAATTTATGTGGCTGGGAAGCGGCTAATTTTTGATGGCGGTACGGGGCTGCGGATTTTGGGCAAGCATCTCCGTAAAGAAATGCCTGTAGAAGCACACCTGTTTTTTACCCATACCCATTGGGAGCGGATTCAAGGCTTTCCGTTTTTTGCCCCGGCGTTTGTATCAGGTAACTGTTTCCATATTTACGGTGCCACGGGGCCGAATGGCGCGTCGATTAAACAGCGCTTGTCTGACCAAATGCTGCGGCCCAACTTTCCGGTGCCGCTGCAAAAAATGCAGTCCGATCTTAAGTTTGTTGATATTGCACCGGGTTCAATTATCAC
>JAYUYI010000604.1:0-7842 GCA_043752545.1 Thermoleptolyngbya sp. | reverse complement strand
TCGCCAATGCCTTCAACAACACGGTGCGGCTGATTAATTACCAACCCGGCGGCAGCGATACCCTCTCAAAATTAGTGCGGGGTGAACTAACGGCGGCTGAGGCTCGAGGCATTGTTGATCCAAACTATGTGCCAGAGCCGCTCCAACCCAGCCCCACACCCAGCCCCACACCTAGTCCAACGCCCAGTCCAACGCCCAGCCCAACGCCCAGCCCCAGCCCAGCGGTGACGCCTCTTCCCAGTCCGGTGCTGTTACCCAGCCCCCCGCCAGTCGAGAGTCCGCAGGAACCAGCTGCCAGCCCTAGCCCAGTTTCCCCACGCGCTCGACCGTCAGCTAAACGGACACCCCGAGTCAAGCGATCGCCTGTTGCTCAGCCAGAGCCGACCTCTACCCCAGAGCCGACCTCTACCCCAGAATCGACGCGGATGCCGCAGGTGGAGCGATCGCCCAAATCTAGCGTGACGGCTCCAATTGAACCAAGCCCAGCTAGTATGCCGCCGTCGCTTGAGGTTCCCCAAGAGGCAGCTCCATCAGCTTCAACGGAGCCAGAACCCGCTGCTTCACCCGCTCCCAAGACAGCGCCTAGGCGGCAGAGACCCTCGGGAGCCACCTATCTCGATCGCCTCCGACAGCAGTTTTCTGGCTCTAAAACTGCTCCTAGCACTCCTAGCACTCCTAGTAGTCCATGAGAAGAGTCTCCAACTGTTCCTGCGCCAGCAGACCCGCTACCGGAACTGTCATCGCCGCCAATACCAACGCCACCAACGCCAACGCTGCCAATATCCACGCCAGTACCAAAGTCAATGGCAAAGTCAATGGCAATACCAACTATCACTATCGAACTCGATCAATAAATACCTGCCAGATCAGTCAGGGGAACGTAAACTAGATGTCACAATTCCACTGAATTAGCTCACCAAAACGTAACGATACGTTAAGGTGTATTTCATTTCGATCACATCTCTAGAAGCCGCCCCCCATCTACCTCCCAGTCCGTGATACGATTCCCTCGTAGATCTTGATTTTTTAGAGATTGGGAGACGACCTTTGGCACTCCGGGTTGCTGTAGTTGGTTCCGGTCCGGCAGGTTCCTCCGCTGCCGAGACTTTAGCAAAAGCAGGTATCGAAACTTATTTGATTGAGCGCAAGCTAGATAACGCCAAACCTTGTGGCGGTGCTATTCCCTTGTGCATGGTAAAAGAGTTTGACTTGCCGCCCGAAATCATTGATCGTCGCGTCCGCAAGATGAAAATGATCTCGCCCTCAAACATTGAGGTCAACATCGGCGGCACGCTCAAAGATGATGAATACATTGGCATGTGCCGTCGAGAAGTTTTAGATGGCTTCTTGCGCGAGCGCGCTCACAAGTTGGGTGCCAAGCTGATTAACGGCACTGTTTATGCAGTCGATATTCCCACTAGCAACACGGCTCCTTACACGATCCACTATGCGGATCACTCCAACGGGAGCTTGGAAGGAACAGCTCAAACCCTTCAGGTTGATTTAATTATCGGTGCCGATGGAGCCAATTCGCGGGTTGCCAAAGCCATTGATGCCGGTGATTATAATTACGCGATCGCCTTCCAGGAGCGCATTCGTCTCCCCGAAGACAAAATGGCCTACTACCACGAACTCGCTGAGATGTACGTGGGAGACGATGTATCGCCTGATTTTTATGCCTGGGTCTTCCCCAAGCATGATCATGTTGCCGTCGGTACGGGCACGATGAAGGTGAACAAGGCTAAAATCAAGCATTTGCAAGCTGGCATTCGCCAGCGTGCCGCCCGTCGGCTAGAAGGTGGCGAAATTATCAAGGTAGAAGCCCATCCCATTCCCGAACATCCCCGGCCTCGCCGGGTTGTGGGTCGCGTTGCGCTTGTGGGTGACGCCGCTGGGTATGTGACCAAGTCATCGGGCGAAGGCATTTACTTTGCGGCCAAGTCTGGACGGATGTGTGCCGAAACCATTGTGGAATTTTCCAATGCAGGGCAGAGCGTTCCTACAGAAAATGACCTTAAGGTCTACCTGAAGCGCTGGGACAAGGCATATGGTCTCACCTATAAAGTGTTAGATCTATTGCAAACTGTCTTCTATCGCTCCGACGCCACCCGCGAAGCCTTCGTGGAAATGTGTGCCGATGTCGATGTCCAGCGACTAACGTTTGACAGCTACCTCTACAAAACAGTGGTGCCTGCCAATCCGCTGGCGCAGTTGAAGATTACGGCTAAAACGATTGGTAGCCTGCTGCGCGGCAGTGCTCTGGCTCCCTAGCCGCACGGTTTGAGCTATTGAGCTAGTAAACAAGCTAGTCAAAGAGGGCGATCGCTTCCACCATGAGGCGATCGCCCTTTTTTGTGACATCAATCACTCAGCCGCTTGATGAACATCACCCCTAGTCCGGATACCCATCACCCGGCTTTTTGCTCCATGACCCCATAATTAGGACATAAATCGCGACCTGAACGCCTTACTCCTTCGAGCTATAGCGGCAGCGTCTCAAAGATTTAAATTTCCTCCTACAAAACATGCTCCTAAAGCCGCATTTATATGTGGCTTTTTATTTTTTGTGCGAATGCGGGAATGACGGACTTGATCATCAGTTGGCGTGACGGGTTCACGACCATGCCCTAGCTTTCTACATCCACTTGAACAGGCGGTGTAGTCGGAGTTTCAGCTGGAGTCACTGTAGCGGGTTGAGGATCACGCATGACGCTGGCAATTTGGCCGATTAGTTGGCTGAGTTTGCCATCTTCTAACAGTGTATTGATCAGGGCTAGGCCGCTGGTCGAGAACATCAGTTTATTGACATCAGGAGCGCCGCCATTGCCGTTGGCACCAGGAAAGGCATAGATCCGCGCATCGCCCAATACGCCCGGTTGCGGAGACAGCGCTTGCAGCACTTCGGGTAAACGCTCTGCCAATTGGGGCCAAATGGTGGTAAAGGTTTGGGCGGTTAAGTTGGCGTTGCTGATCAGGTTTTGAGCTGCATAGAGCGCTTGCAACCCTTCGGCTTCGGCTAGCGACTTGTCACGGTTGGCATCGGCTAGAGTTCGCAGGGCATCGGCTTCTAGCTCTGCGGCCTGTTTGGCAATTTCTGCTTGGCGGCGGCGGCGGAATACGTCAATTTCCACCACGTTTTGGTCGGCAATGCGGCGCTCTTCGGCAGTGCGCTGAGCCACAATGACGGCTAGTTGGCGCTGCCGTTCAGCCACTTCTAGCTCGGTAGCGGTGGTCACGGCAGACTCGGCTCGCGCCCGTTCGGCTTCCGCTTCCAGGCTCTCTTTCCGTTTGGTCGAAATGGCGATCGCCGCATTTTCCTGGGCTACCTTAGCCAAGCGTTCCGACTCGGCCACCTGCACTTGTGATTCTAGCCGCTGCGAGTCTACGGTTTTCTGGCGAGTAATTTCTGCCAACTCGGTCTCTTGCTGCTGCAAGGCTTGCGCTACCTTCAGTTTCTTCTGCTCTTCTTCTAAGGCAATATCCGCGTTAATCTGGCTCTGCTTGACGCCGAGCTGACGGCGGATTTCTTCCTCTTCCACCGACTTTTCTTGCAAAATCTTGGCGCGTTGGATCGAAGCCGATTCTTTTGCCTTGGCTTCTTCTACTTCCCGCTCTCGCTGTGCCTTCAGCGCTTCCACCTGAAAGTTTTGCTCTAGGCGGGCAGTTTCTTTCTCTTGGGTAATTTGCAGCGATCGCTTTTCTGCATCTAGTTCCTTTTGCTCGATCGCCACCCGCGTGACTAACTCTACCTCACGCTTTTGCTGAATCGACTTTTGGATCGTTTCAGTCCGCAGCCGGACGCCTTGGGCATCAAAAAAGTTATTCGTGTCATAGGTATCGCTTTCTTGAATTTCCGATACCGCAATGTTGTTCAGCGTCAGCCCCACCTTAGCCAAGTCAGGCTGCATCAGGTTTAACACCTCTTGGGCAAAGCCCAATTTATCGGAATCAATCTCGGCCAAATTTTTGGTTTTTGCCGCCGCTCGAATCGCATCATCCGCTCGTTTTTCTAGGGCATTTTTAATGTCCTCGGGGGTAATTTTGTTGCCCTGCGACAGGCGGGCGGCTGCCGTCAGCACATCCTCATCGGACGCGGTAATACACACATAGAAGGTGGCGCGCATATCGGCGCGCATATAGTCCTTGGTGCGCACGGCCAACTTTCCGGCGCGCTCCACATCGATCGAAATTTCGCGCAACGGCACTCGGGTTAGTTCGTGGAATCCCGGCAGAACTACACAGCCCCCGTTGAGGATCACCGTTTTGCGCTTAATAAAAACGCCGCCCGTGCGCACAAATGCCTCGTTATTTGGTGTGATTTTATATACGCGAGTGTAGGCCCAGATCGCCAGCAGTAGCATGATCACCAATCCGGCAATCAGCCCAGGGAAAAATAAAATTCCACCTAGCTGGCCAACGGTGGGTGTGAGCGGCAGTGCCGGGACGGTTTGGGCGATCGCAAACTCATCTGACGTTTGAGCATTGCTCAGTTCAAGTTGGGAGACTTCGGGTGTCGAAATAGTGGGCAGGGCTTGAATGAATGTGAGCCAAAACAACATTGAATTTCTGACCTTGATTTGAGTTTTAAGTTTTGAGTTTTGAGTTCTTAATGAGAATCGCTGAGTCGATTGGCCTGATTGAACCAAGCCGCGTGATCGGGGCTATCTTTAACCACCACCAGATAGCCCGAACCCGATCGCTCAATCACCAGCACTTTTTCTCCCCGCTGCGGTAGAGTCCTGGCCCACTCTGGCAGCATGGCATTGACTGTGACCCGATTGTGAGCGGCGTCTAACACATCCACTTGGCCAATCTTACCCGTGCTGACGGCTGGAATTTGGCTGGTGCTCACGATGCCAATGCATCCCACTAGGCGATCGCCACTCGAATCTTCCCCAAAGGAGGCAAAAATTTTGCCAATTGGCTTAGCAATTTGCCCGCCCAAGGCAAGAGATACAGCAAAAGAACCCATCAAGATCATGCCACCCGCCAGTCCACCCAGCAGGCTGCCCACAGCACCTCCCACTGCTACATTGATCATCCAGCCGATCGCCCCCCAGAGGCTAAAATCTATTGCCAGTAGAATTAGCAGCGGGGCTTTCCCCACACCAAACCAGCCCAACGCTTGCAACACGCTAAACTCGCTGGCATCGGCATCAGTATCGAGGTTGAGGGAATGGCCGATATCGTTAGCCACGTCTGAGTCTACGTCTGCATCAAACTCGGCATCATCATCACCGCCACCAAACACAATAATGAATACAAATAGCAGAACGCCAAGACCCAACAGGATCCAATAAGGGAGATTTGAGCCGTCGAACAGGGGCATGGGGAGTTTAGGGATGAGAGGATGAAGGCTCGGTTATCCCCAAAATAACTGCTTTAGAATGGAATTAGAGAAAAACGAAAAGTTTTTTAAATCTTTGCAAGGCGGAATTTCAGATAATGGAACTTAAGCGAATGGGGCATGTAGCCATTGCGGTCGATGATCTAGATCGATCGGCGCAGTTCTACCAAAAGTTGGGGATGGAATTGGTCTGGAAAGATCCAGACTGGGCCTACCTGAAAGCTGGAGAGGATGGGCTGGCACTATTAAGTAAGAGCTATTCGCAGGCAGGGCCTCACTTTGGCTTTATCTTTAGCGATCGCGCTGAGGTCAACGCCGCCTACGATCGCCTTAAAACCGAGGGTGTCAATCTCACTGACATGCACGAGCACCGCGATGGGACTGCTTCATTTTATGGCCGTGATCCCGATGGCAACTGGTTCGAATATTTATACGAACCGGCTGCCGTTGCCAGTGCTCACTAGAAAAGCACCTGCCCGGTAGGGGCGATTTGCGAACTGCCCCTACCGACCTGATCAAAAAAATCTATCCTAAGTTGAATCAAAGCGACGGGCTGCGCACCTAGAGTAGGGAAGCCATTCGTTTTAACTTAGGTTTTGTGGATACTTATATTCTGAATCTTTTGATCTTGGGGGTGTTGCTGCTAGCGGTGTCGTTGGGTTCCGGCTGGATTGAGCGCTTGCCGCTGTCCTATGCCTTGATCTACTTGCTAGTCGGCATTTTTCTGAGTCCCTATGGATTAAATCTGATTCAGCTGCGCCCCGAAGCAGACTTTTTGCAGCGTTTAACAGAGCTGGTCGTGCTAATTTCTCTGTTTAGCTGCGGCTTAAAGATGAACCGTCCGCTCAACCCCTGGGAGTGGAACTCTACGGGTCGATTGATTGGGCTATTGATGCCGATTTCAATCTTTGTAACCGCTGGCCTTGGGCACTGGGTGCTGCGACTGGAATGGGGCGTGGCAATTTTACTCGGCGCAATTTTGGCTCCCACCGATCCCGTTTTGGCCTCCGAGGTGCAGCTTGACAACCCGCAAGATAAGGACGAGCTGCGCTTTGGCTTAACGTCGGAGGGGGGGCTAAACGATGCGCTGGCCTTTCCGTTTGTCTATTTTGGGCTGCATTGGCTAGAGAATGATCAGTGGCAAACCTGGTTTGTGAGTTGGGTTTTGGTGGATCTGCTGTGGGCGATCGCCGCTGGGCTGTTCATGGGAGGGGCGATCGCCAAACTGCTCGGCTGGCTAGAACAATGGCTGCAAGCGTACCGTCCGGTTGACGATTTGATGGACGACTTTATCGGTCTCAGTACGGTTCTACTGACCTATTCTTTAACCGAATTAGTCAATGGCTACGGGTTTCTGGCCGTATTTGTGGCGGGTGTGGTGCTGCGCTCTGACTGCCTCAGTGCCGAAAAATCGGCATCTCGCCTGCACTTCATGGAACGGCTAGAAAAACTTGCCGAAGTTGGTACAATCTTACTGCTAGGGTCACTTTTGCGCATTGAGCCAATGGTACGCTTTGCCGCCCCGGCTTTATTCATTGCGGCGCTACTGTTGTTTGTAATTCGCCCGCTCGGAGCTTGGGTCAGCACCATTGGTTCGCCTGTTCATCCAGCAACGCGCTGGCTATTTGGTTGGTTTGGGATTCGAGGCGTGGGTTCGCTCTATTACTTGACCTATGCCCTCAGCCATGGCTTGCGCGACAACGATGGAGAACTAATCGCCTGGGTGACGTTTATTGTGGTCATTGTGTCTGTGACACTACATGGCGTTAGCTCCACCCCCCTGATGAAGTGGTACGAACACCATGTGGAAGGCTATGAGGAAAGCAATCAGGTCTTAGCACAGGCCAAATCCAAGCGTTAAGACAGGCGATCGCATGACTCAAAAAAGTTGATAGAAACCGGTGAGAACTAGCGATCGCCCCGCTGAAGCTGGTGCAGTAAAGTAGACAATTCCGTCACTAACCAATCTTGCTCCGCAGGTTTTAGCCCCGCCCCAATCATGTAGTTTTGATGACGAGTGCGGATGATGCCAAACCGCTCGTGCCCCCGTTTCAGCAGCACCACATAATGTTCATCCACCAGTTCAATCCGCAAAACATGAGACAGCGGCAGATTTACCCAACGCGGACGGGGAGCACGCAATCGTAACTGCAACGCCTGCCGATCGATCACAATTTCTGCCACCGTCCACTGCAAGCAGACCTTGCCACCGCCGCCGGGGGGATCAGAATAATAGGCAGGTCTGCTGACCAGAAATAGACCAGCCCCTGCTAACAAAACCAGCCCAAACGCCCACGGCAGCAGCACCGCTCCAGTCCAAATGCGTTCGGTTTCCATCGCCCTCAGCCCTTGCTGGATCACCAACACACTCCGGCTACTTAAAAAGAGACTCATCACCACATTGAAGGTAATGTCGTCTGAGAACATGACCCGCACCTGCTGATCAGTTTGCTTGACTCGAATCCGGTTTCCTGGAGGGGGCTGGTTCAACTGTG
>JAYUYI010000603.1:0-3170 GCA_043752545.1 Thermoleptolyngbya sp. | reverse complement strand
GAAAGCCCAGCGATCGCGCCTGTGCAAAAATGGCGACTGCAAAGTCGTACCAGCTGGCTACCCCTGCATTGGTGAAGTGATAGATCCCTGTCGGTGGCATCAGAAACGTGTCTAAACTGCTGGCTGGCTGAGTAGTGGTATTGAGGGAATGCTCTGTGAATCCGGCGATCGCAGTCGCTAAATCTCGCGCCCAGGTGGGACTGCCAATTTGATCAGCCACGACTTTGATCTCCTGCCGCTCTGCCCCTAGTCGCAGCATCGTTTTCACAAAGTTCGTCTGGCCATAAGCACCATAGATCCAGGCCGTCCGGAGGATGATGTAACCCGGCGCTATGCCAAACACGTCTTGAATGCCAACTTCACCCAGCCGTTTCGATTGAGCATAGGCTCCAATGGGATGGGGCAGGTCGTTTTCTAAATAAGGCGTCTGCTTTGTCCCGTCAAATACATAGTCCGTTGAAAGATGAATTAAGGTGGCGTCAGATGCTTTGGCTAGTTCTGCTAAGATACGCGGGGCGATTCCATTGATCGCATGTGCCAGCTCTACATGGCTTTCTGCTCGATCGACCGCTGTATAGGCAGCAGCATTGACGATCACATCCGGCTGCATCTCACCGATAGTCTGGCGAATTTGAGCCGGACAGGTGAGATCTAACAGGGTGCGATCGCCAGCAATAACCTCCCCCAAGGGCGCTAGCGCTTGCAGCAGCTCTCGCCCGACCTGCCCATTGGCACCGGTGACTAAAATTCGGCTCATACAAACACCTCCGCTGCACAAAATGGCTGACCAGCTTGGTCTTTGGCAGACAGGATCGGTTCACCGTTCAGCTGCCAATCGATCGCCAAATCTGGATCATTCCAAATAATGCAGCGTTCCTGCTGGGGGGCGTAATAATTAGTCGTTTTATATAGCACCTCTGCCACCTCAGAGCGCACCCCAAACCCGTGGGCAAACCCCGGCGGAATCCATAGCTGATAACGATTGGTGGCACTTAGCTCATAGCTTACCCATTGCCCAAATGTAGGAGATGACTGCCTTAAATCGACCGCCACGTCGAAAATACTGCCTACCGTTGCACTGACCAGTTTTCCCTGGACTTGCTCGATTTGGTAATGTAATCCGCGCAATACATTTTGGTGCGATCGCGAGTAGTTATCTTGCACAAAACGAACCTGCAACCCGGTTTTAGCTTGGAATGCCGTTTCGTTATAGTGTTCAAAAAAGTAGCCACGGCTGTCTTCAAACACATTGGGTTGAAACAGCAAAACGTCAGGAATTTCGGTGGAAAAAATCTTCATATAGTTTAGTTAGCTGATGATCTTAGCGGGAATGCCAACGGCTGTAGCTCTGGGCGGAATATCGCGTAAGACAACGGCATTTGCGCCAATTGTCGCATCATCACCCACACTAATTTTGCCCAAAATCGCTGCGCCTGCACCTACCCTAACCCGTGCTCCCAGTTTGGGTGCCTCTAGCGGGCGATCGCAGTATCGGTTTCCCAGCGTCACGCCCTGTCGGATCACGCTGTCGTCGCCAATGGCGCAGTGACCGTGAATTACAATCCCACTTTGATGTTCAATGACGACCCGTCGCCCGAGCTGCACCGTATAGGGCAACTCAATTCCGTAGACATTGCGCACATGGCGGAACAGCGCTCGATACAGCAGGCTGAAGGGGGCGCGCAGCAGTTTCGGCTGCAACGTCATCCGCCAGACGCCAAACCGCTGCACGGCCACAGCCCGAAATCCTGGCTTGGTCCAATCACACCCGTGAGCCACCCAATCTTCTTTAATTTGTTGCCATAGTGTAGGTGCTGGATGGGGCTGGCAAATCCCTTTCACAAACACACTATTTTTCAGAAAATCACTCCATAGCTGCGGCGGATCGGCATTGGGTTTATGCTGAAGCGATCGCCGGACTTGCCAAAGCACATAGGCCGTTGCCCATGCAGCATCGGTCACTGCGGCATACAGCCAGCCGTGATTTTTGAGAAAATAGCGGCGGCGCGAGTCGAACCAATATTGGGGACGGCGCTTGGTTGAACAGGTTGGATTCGTCACGCCAGAACTTTGACCCACTAGATGCACGACATGGCTCTGTGGCACATACCAGCAGCTCCATCCCGCTCGACGGGCTTGCAAACAAAAATCCATCTCTTCGTAGTACATAAAGTACATGTCATCCAATAGCCCGGTTGCCTCAAATACCTGACGCCGGACGATCATACTGGCTCCTGCTACCCAGTCTGTTGCGATCGCCTCATCCACTACAGGCGGTGCGACCACCCAGCGGGCTAACAGTTTAGAAACGACGCCGAGCTGTAACGCGGCATCTACTTCACTGCCCAATGAATGAAACCGAAATGCCGAGCGCTGAGGTGTGCCAGCGGGATCTTCCAAGCGGCTCCCGGCAATCCCTACTTGGGGATGCTGATCCATGAATGCGACTAGCTGTTGCAGCCCTGCCGGTCGAACCACGGTATCGGGATTGAGCAACAGGATGTAAGCGGGTGGCGCTGCCAACTGGAGTGCAGGGCGGATGGCGGCGTTGTTGCCGTAGGCGAAGCCCCCATTCCGCTCTAGGGGCATCAGTGTGACCCACGCCCCCCAAGCTTCGGTGGCGATCGCCTTTGCAATGTGTGCAACCGAATTGTCGCCTGATCGGTTGTCGGTCACAACCACACGAGTATCCGGCATCGCTTGGATTTCAGGAACCAGCGATCGCAGTGCCTCAATGGTGAGGTCTGGGGTGCGGTAGTTGACAATGACTACCAGCAACCGCACAGGAGATGGAATGAGGTCAATCATGAGGAAGAAAAGCCAAAGGCGGGCATTCTTCAATCAGCATGCCCGCTTTCTAAACTGTTCTATCGCGCCTCCTGCCAGCCCCCTAGGGGAGATCGCTCAGCGTAGGCACAACTAGCTAAGTATGCCATTCCGACAAGCCCCTGCAAAATTTGGCCTAGGGCTATATTTGTACGAAAAAGATTAGGATGCTATTTGTAACTTTAAGCTGAGATATGCTTAGCTCAAACAGAACAAAGGCGATCGTCCAAGCGATCGCCGACGAAGCCCAAGTGATCTGGGGTGAAAACTGGCTTAGAGAAATCGTCCGTAAGTATTGCGAACTTGAATCCTTAGAGACTGGCGAAACCGTCAAAACCATCACA
>JAYUYI010000602.1:0-3171 GCA_043752545.1 Thermoleptolyngbya sp. | reverse complement strand
CGAGACAAGGGTTGCGTCCATCACGCCATAGAATGGGAGCGATCGCGGAGCCGCAGCCTTGGGCTTGGCGGCCTCTAGCGAGGCCAAGTGCTGCTGCTCTTCTTCCCAAATTTTTAACCAGTATTTGATATCTTGAGCCGTGAGGGTCCAAGTGCTTCCAAGCCGGCTGATCACCTCATCGCAAAAAGCCTTATGGGCTGCGATCGCCCGCTTCTGCGTTGTAACGTCCCTCAACAGGCACAATGCCAACCAAAAGGCTCCAGCGGTACTTTGCCCCCAGCTAAATTCCTTAGCCTCGCTGGGAAATCTTACAGGCAGAGGAATCGTCTGAGAACTACGTTTTTTGAAAACAGTAGCTGATTGTGAACCGACGTAATGAGTCGCCTTACTGGATCGGCTTATCGTCGAAATGTATCGTTTAAACGTTTGATTCATGATGACTAGCTCAACGCTATGAATTCAAACTGATATCCCGCACACATCCCCCCGCAATTCAGCAATGCATGGTGCAACCCAGGCGGAGTCATAAAGTTAGCCCTAGCGGCATCGGCGATCGTGGGATAAACGGTGCCGTCAGAACGGCGGACTGGCTTGCTCTTGCCACGCTGCACCGATGGGGTCTCAAGAATTTTGTCGACCAACGCTTCATTTTGGATTACCCACAACAAGTTTTCTCTTGGGACATCGGCGAGAAGGCGGGGATTTTGCATTGCCCAGTTCCGAAATTTTGACAAGGGAACGTAGGCCAAGCAGGTTCCTAACTTGAGGAACGGCATATCATGACGTTTTTTCCAGTTGTGGATTCGATACGGCGACACCCCCAACGCATCGGCCAGTTCTTTGCCGTTAAGGTTATCGATGGTGCAGCGAAACCCTAGCCCCATTCGCTTGACCTTGGTTTCGATCGCCAACTTTGTCCTGACGGGCCAGCCTTTTGATTGCTGATACCGTTGCAATCGCTCGACCAACAGGGGGAACGGTACCGCTGTGCAGTGTCGTTCTAGAAACTCTTCTTCTGGCTCGCGCCAGGGGTTTGGAGGTGTGGGGGCGATCGCACTAGGGGATAAAGTCTTCATAGTGATCCTCCTCACCACCCTGTGGACAACGCGCCACGAACTCCGCTAAAGTCTCACCCTTCGCATATTCATAACCTGGCTGACCTGGCAAAATTCGCCGGATATCGCCATCCTCGAAGGCGCGAAATCTGGCACGTTCCAGTGCTTCAATTAAACTGCCGCGCCACGTTAATGCACTCCCCACCATGTTGATCCCAAGACCCCAGAGGACACGAGTAAATCGCCATCGGGAGTCATGAACGGCATTCAAGGTAGAAGCGTGCCCCAGCCAATTTCCAACCACGCAATGCATTTCGACCGCAACCAGCAGGCAAAAGCGCAGCAGCTCAACGTCATTGATGACTGATACTTTTGACCGCACCATGTCAATATCCTGGAGCTTTGGCACATCATCGTAGAGACGCTGCACCAAACGATATCGCCAGTCTTCCTGAATCTTCCGTAGGTTCGCGTCCGGGATGCAAGTAAGGTGAGTCGTCACACTGATTTCGCCCGACGCGAGTTTGGCGCGATAAAGAAAAATTGCATCTACCAGATGATCCGCCTCAATGTAGACCGCATCAGACTGGTACCAATAACTTCCGCAACCATGCATTTGGCTGATCTGTTCGTAGCTCAATCGCTCGGATGGCTTCTGTACCCCTACATCAGCAGGGGATGTGTCTTGGGGGCGATCACTCTCAAGGAGCAAAGACTCAATGACTTTTATCCTTTTGAGTAACTCGTCCAAATACTCCGGAGTCTGCCAGTAGCCCAGCAACTCCCCAGCCTCGTCGTGAACCGCACAGTCAACCTCAGTCCTGACACACGCCGCATAGCTAACGATGTCATGCAGCAACTCTCGAAAATTTGTGGTCATGCTTTTGCGGGTAACATTACCCGTTGGCTTAAAACTTATCTCATTTGATAGCATTTATATTATTATGCTACTGTTTTGATAGTAAACACAAGGCAAAATTCTTATGGATAGCATGGAGCAACAGCTATCTAGAATGAACGAGATGCTGCTGCAAACCAGTCAGCGGATATTGGAGCTTGGTGACCAAATTATCCAGCTTCAACGTCAACTTGGCACGCCAGAGAAAACTTGGTTTCCGGCAGCCGAAACCGCCCAGACGCTCAACACCTCTGAGCAAAATCTTGCATGCTGGCGAGAGATGGAGCAGTGGGACGATGGTTCACTGCCATGGATTGAAGGGATTCACTATCAGCGACTGCCGGTGGCAAGGCCACGGCACAGTTCTGGTGTGCCGAAACGGTCAACCGCGCCCTACTGCTATAACCTCAAGTTATTGATGCATTGGTTTGATTGCAGAGGAGATCTGCCGTGTCAGCAGCGGGCGGCAAATGACTGGAAGAAAAAACAATCTCGTCGCTCCAGCTAATCTTCTTCTGCTTCCCCCAACAGATCGGGCAGCGTAGGGTTAGATTTTACATTGCCCGTATAGTGATTGACCATAGTTTTGATGCTGTGGCCTGTTTGATTAGAAATTTCACCAAAGCTCAGCCCCTCGGCGACCCCGTGACTTACGACCGTGTGACGGTTGTTGCGTGGCATTCGATAGGGAATATCAAGCCCTGATAAAATTGTTACCCAAGCGCGATTACGGAAATTGTGATCGTCAATATAGCCGCCTCGCGGCGCAGGAAACACTAGTCCATCTGGTTTAAAGTCTGGTGGCCTGCGGCTCAGTAGCATCTGCCTGACCCGTCCGGTAAGCCGAACGGTGCGATCGCGGTTTCGTTTCGCTTCCTTGAGGAGGCCACGGCTATAGGTGACGCCAATCCAGACAGCATTATAATCCTGCTCAAAATGTTTCCACTGGAGTGCGATCGCCTCGCCAATCCGGCAACCCGTGCTAAACAAAAAATCAACAAAATCCCCATAGTGTTGATATTTTGGATCATGCCGAAACCCACTAACGATTGCTTTGACTTCTTCCTTGGTAAACGGACTTGGGCTTTGTTTGGGTGGAACCCGGATCTTAATCTCATGCCAAGGATTCTCTTCTAGCCACCCCTGCCGTATGCCCCAATCCCAACAGGCAGACATCAGGCCAATCTTTTCCTTAGCGGTGATGGGCTGTGCGCGCGT
>JAYUYI010000601.1:0-3183 GCA_043752545.1 Thermoleptolyngbya sp. | reverse complement strand
CGTTTCTTTTTGAAGTTTGGGTATTTTGCCCGTCCTGCAAAGAAGTTGCTGAACGCTTTCTGGAGATGGCGCAATCCCTGTTGCAGAGGAACGCAGCTTACCTCGTTGAGGAATTGCAGGTCTTCTACCTTCTTCCACGCGGTCAGCATGGTAGAGGTTTCAGCGTACCCAACTCGCTCTTGACGCTCGTACCACGCCTCTGTCCTAGCGGCGAGGGCGCGGTTATACACCAAGCGAGTACAGCCCATCGTGCGTCTCAGCAAGGTTTCTTGCTCAGGTGTGGGATAAAAGCGGTACTTGAAAGCGCGTTGCGTCATGTCTCACAGTGTATCGTTTATTCTGTGAGAAGTCCAAGAGATTGGGCACTGGATCGAGTGCCCGCTCCTATCCCTCCCTGCGCTGAAGCGTCAGGGTTTCTCGGAGGTTTTCGATGAAAGATGCAAAGTCGATTTATCGCGGGGGCGATATTGTTGACGCTTCTGACTGTGATTTTGAATCTTCGAGAAAACTCGGTTTGATCTGCCCATTTTGCAGCGAGGCAGTTTATTTAAGGTCTGGAGGGCTGCGTCATTTCAATGGCGAATCTACGATTTTCACCCCTTCGTTTTGCCATTACCCTAATAGCCTTAAAAATGTAGATACAAGCGTGGACTGCGAAAGAAGATCTACCACTCCTGACGGAATTCGAGAGATTGAAAAGATTAAATCTGAGAAGCGAAATCAAAGACTAGAACTCTATAACTTGCACTTGTGGAGCATGATTGTCAGTCGATCGAAGAATAAATTTGATGAACTGCTTAAGAAGTATCGCAGCGAGTACGCTGGCGAAGCTTTGTTATGGTTTCGAGCATGGGTCAAAGACCAATTCTTAACTACGTGGGGAGCGGACTTCTATTTTGATGTCGCAATCAAACCTGGATTACAGGCGAGATTTGAATCTCCATCAAAATACTTCAATGAAAAGGGAACTCTCTTTGGATTGGTTCAAGTCATCAAGCAGTTCTCAAAGACGGATTTTCACTTCGATCTTTGCCGGGAAATCATACAATTTGTCAGGACGAGGACAGGTGAGCTTGTTTTTGAAAACCTCGCAGATTTGGCGATCGCTCTTGTCATTTTCGGCAATGATGGCAAGAAATCCAAATCGATACTGTCTGATGAAATTACAAGGCAGAGGGCTGTTCAAACCATCTGGAATGATTTAATCATTCTTACGCCTTGGGAGGCTCAAATAGCTCGGCTCTCTAACCCAGATCACGAGGCGGCAAGCGAACAATATTGTGCTCTTTTAGAAAAGGCAAAAGAGCACAATATTGAGTCGGCTCCTGTCAATGAATCCTCACAGAAAGAACGGCATCAAATTAACGAAAATCGGCTCCTCAAGGCAGAGGCAAAACGTCAGCGAAAATTTAAGAAGTTCAAACTAGCTCACCCTCAGAAGGTTTACTGAAGCAATTGAGCGGAAACTTTAATGAAGTCGAAATACTGGCACTGATCGCAGAAGTCGGTCATGTGGTGAAAATTTGCCTTCCGAGAGAGGTTGAGGCGGCAAATGCTGCGTTGGGGTTGCCTGCTCGCACCTCACTGATCTGTCGAACCCTTAAGGGCTATGTGATCCCAGAGCGACGATCGGAGATCGCCATCTCTCAAGATGCCCCGGTTGCATCGGGAGCGCTGAAAGCCATTCTCGCAGCCTCTAGCGTCACCCGCTCCGAGCTTGCCAATCCTAAAGCTCGAATTGAATACAACGATCGTAAATATCAGTTTGAGTTTTTGCGTGACCACAGCGATCGAGGCAAATCTCAACTATTTGAAGTGCGGTTAGTGAAGGAAGTCAAAGCCTAGAGGTTTTTGGATAGGCAGGTTTCACGACCGCTCCTGAGTGCGATTCTTCCACAACACCAGCATTCTTTCCCAATCTCCATGAGGTCTGCCATAGGCCTCGCAGATAAGCGCATTAATCACTTCTTCAGGCGTGGTCAAATCACCCGCCGCACTTGCATTCCTGACGATCGTCGCGAGCATCTTTGCGGTCTCTAAGGTCAAGAAGTTTGGGTTGATGGTCACGATCGGGATTCCTTAAACATAAAGATGGCTTAAATCATTCTGCTATAGCAGAATGATTTAAGCCATCTTTAATTGAAGCATTAAACTGCTGAACAGTTTAATGGTGAGACCCAAACGTTGAGGTTCCCGGTGATCCAAAATTATTGTGCTGATGGGAATTTCAAGGGTGTCGTCCAATGTATCTTCACGCTGTATGCAATGCGTCGATCGGGATCAGTTCATTCGTCGAGACGCATTTTGAGTAGCGAAATTAACTCTTACGCTCAATTTAGTTTTGCTCGGGTTTCAAGGTGCATCAAAAAACGAAATCCTAGCCACTTAGTTCGTCAAAAAACCATGAACTAGCGATCTCGTCCCTCAAGTACGCTTGAACGAACTAAACACGAATCCACCAGGCTTTGGCTCGTAGAGGCTAATCAGCACACAGGCATGAGCGAAGTTGTCGGCGTGCATGAAGTGATCAGGTGCCCCTGGAACCTTTAGCCAGGTGCCATCGCTGCGGCGATCGCTCGTCAAATAATGGTACAGCAAATTTGAGTCCTCACCGGCCTCGTAAACTAAGCCTTCCGGGAAGTGATGCCGTCCCTGGTAGATACTGTTTCTCACGGAATCAAGCCATGCAGTCCGGTCGATCGAGAATGCAGGAACAACCGTTTTCTGCACGTCCATCTCCTTGCGCCGAAAGTCTTGCCCCTTCAGAATCACTTGATCTAACAAGAATACCTGCCCCTTTTTACCTGCTTCAGGTGGGTGGCGACGGGCATAGGTTCCGGCTGCACTGGTTTCGGGATCGGCATCAATGCCTACCAGGTCTACTCCATACTTGGCAACGAGGTCATCTAAATTGGAGTATCCGGCTTCGTTTGCGGCATCAAACCCCACCACAGCACCCCACCAAACTACCTGTTTGTGAGCATTAAGCCACCGCTCCTCCGGGTCATCCGCTTTGGCAAGCCACCAGTATTCAACGATTCCCCAGTTGTGGGCTTTACCCTGGTCTACGCCCATCACCACAAGGTCAGGAGAGCCTAAATCGCTCGGCAATGGCAGTCCCACACAGCGTTGTAGCCGAATAAGGCTGATCTTTCCCCCGCCCACACTAACACTGAGTCCCAG
>JAYUYI010000600.1:0-3190 GCA_043752545.1 Thermoleptolyngbya sp. | reverse complement strand
TTGCTCCTTTTTGCTCCAAATCCTGAATTGCTTCTCGCATTTCATCTGCGGCGTTGGCACTGAACTGATTTAGCCGGACATAGCCGACCTCCCCGGCTGATTGGGTCGTTTGGAGGGTATATTTTACAGGGTGAATTTCAATCCGTGCCCGCTCTAGCTTAAACTCTAGCTCTTCGGTGCCCCGCCGCAGGGTCAGGGTGACTTCGCTGCCGACAGGCCCACGAATGAGGCCAACCGCTGCATTGACGTCCATGCCTTGGGTACTTTGACCGTCAATTTTGGTGATGATGTCTTTAGCGAGCACGCCCGCTTGGGATGCCGGGGTGTCTTCAATCGGCGCGACGACGACTAACTCTTTGCTCTCTTCGTCTTGAGAAAGCTGGATGCCGACCCCGGTCAATTCGCCAGAAGTATCGATTTGCATGTCCCGGAATTGTTCGGGATCCATGAAACGGGTATAGGGATCGTCCAGCTTCTCCAGCATTTCGCGGATCGCTACATAGGCTTGCTGGCGATCGCCATACTCTCGACCTAAGTATTCTTGCCGAACGGCCTGCCAATCGTTTTGGTTAAATGTAGCGTCTACATACGTGCGGTCAATCAACTGCCAAACTTCATCAATTAGCTCTCTTGGGCTTTCTTGAAAAAAAGCTTGGCTTTGAGATAGATGCAACCCCGCTCCTGTAACCATTACAGCCGTCGCTGCAACTACTGTAGTGCCCAAGACAAGTCCGCGTTTCGTGATTGCCATACCGTTGCCTGGAAAATTTGAAGGAGGGGTACGCCCAATCTAGCACAGGGTATACCCGAGCATGTGCAAAAGAAGCCTGTGCGTTTCCCCACTCCGGTTTTTGGCAGCTAGACGCTAACGTTGATGGTTCGGGCGTTTTGGCTCCCCAAATCAACGGCAGCAACTCACGGTTAAGGGTCAATCCATCGCCCGTCTGATTTGATCAAATTCAACAATTCTGCGACCCCTTGCGCTTCGGGAACTTTGCGAATTTCATCGCGCCCCCGATACAGCGAAATGTAGCCTGCTTGTTTGCCCACATAGCCATAGTCGGCATCGGCCATTTCTCCGGGGCCGTTGACGATGCAGCCCATGACGGCAATATTTAACCCGGTGAGGTGACTGGTGGCGTCGCGGACTTTGGCGAGCACTTCTTCTAGGTTGAACAAGGTGCGCCCGCAGGACGGGCAGGCGACATATTCGACCATGGTGCGCCGCAGCCCTAGCGCTTGCAGAATGCCGTAGCAGACGGGTATTTCTTTTTCGGGAGCTTCGGTGAGGGAGACGCGAATGGTGTCGCCAATCCCTTCGGCCAGCAGGGTGCCAATGCCAGCGGTGGATTTGATCCGGCCATATTCGCCATCTCCAGCTTCCGTGACGCCCAAGTGCAGCGGATAGTCCATGCCTAGCTCGTCCATCCGCTGCACCATCAGGCGGTTGGCGGCAATCATCACGGGGACGCGGGAGGCTTTGAGGGATAGCTCAATGTGATAAAAATCGAGCGATTCACAAATCCGAATAAACTCCAGCGCCGACTCGACCATGCCTTCGGGGGTGTCGCCGTAGGTGAATAGCATCCGCTCGGCCAAGGAGCCGTGGTTGACGCCAATTCGCATGGATTTGTTTTGATCTTTGAGGGTGAGCACCAGTGGCGCTAGAGTTTCGCGGATCTTTTCGCCAATCTCGTTGAACTCAGCCGAGGTATATTCGGTGCGATCGCTCTTCGGCTTTTCAAACACGTACAAACCGGGGTTGATCCGCACGTTGTCTACGTAGTTGGCCACTTCTAGGGCAATCTTCATGCCGTTGTGGTGCACGTCGGCAACGAGCGGCACGGGCTGATAGGTGGCATGGAGGCGACAGCGAATGTCTTCCATTGCTTTGGCGTGTGCCATGCTGGGCACCGTCACCCGGACAATTTCACAGCCAATTTCGTGCAGCCGCCGGATGGCTGCTACTGACCCGTCAATATCTAGGGTGTCTTCATTGATCATCGACTGCACCGCTACCGGGTGAGTGCCGCCAATGGTGATAGCACCGACCGGAACTGGGCGAGTTTTGCGTCGAATGATGCCCGTTTCGGCAGCAGGCGGTGGGCTAACAGCCGACGATGGAGTAGAGGAGCCAGGGGTGACAGGATTGGGAAGAGTTTGCATACCCTGCGTGCGGTGTAGTGTGGATTACTTAGGGTTCAGGCTTAGGGTTCAGGAATTGCATCCTGATACATTCCAGAGTGCCATAGATTTGGTGCAGTTGGGTTAAGAAAACGACGCAATTAATTGTAGAGACGCGATTAATCGCGTCTCTACAGGAAGTTTCATCGTTTAGCCGAAATTACGTTGGCATGGGATCAATCGATCTGGATTGAGGTGGGGCTGCCGCCACTGCCGCTGGATATGGTGGTTTTACGAAACTCGGTGTAGAGGCGATCGCGCCAGTCAAAAAATGGTTCGAAAATACCGACATCGGCAATACCGGGGACGCCTTTGCCCTTCAGCGCGTTAGGGATATCCAGATATGCCCCCGTCGGGAATTTGACGTAAATACTCAGCCCAGCGACCGCAAAATCGGCCAGCGTGGGATGGTCGGTGACCAAATACGGCTGCTCCATCAACATAAAGCAAAGCGATGCCAGGTCACGCTTGATTGCGGCTGTTGCCGACTTCAGTGCATCGGGAGTGAGGCCAACCCCCAGTTCCAAAACACTAAATAGCTCATTGGGGACAGAGCTAAGCACGGTTTTGAGCAAGTCAGGGGTGGAACTGGGCAAGAACGCCTGCCGAAATGCTGGGTCGTGCCCCAACGCGCCAATCATGCACTTGCGGGCATTCAGGCCAATCGATTCGTCAGCCCATTGTTCAATCAACAGGCATAGTCCGCGCTGCTTGGGATCGTGGGGAATAATCGGGCGATCGGGATATTTTTTGTCGAGGTATTCAGCAATTTCTGTAGAATCTGCAATAATTTGTGAGCCATCTTTTAACACGGGCACCTGCCGCTGCCCCGACATGCGGTATAGATCGAGCTGCCCCATGCCGGGGGTAACTTCAATTTTGCGATAGGGCAATCCTTTGTAGTCCAGGATCAACCGGATTTTTTCACAGTAATGAGATAGCTCAAATTGATAAAGCTCCAACATGATCCCTCTTGGTGTGTTGATCTGGGCAGGTTTAGCTAGGT
>JAYUYI010000599.1:0-3199 GCA_043752545.1 Thermoleptolyngbya sp. | reverse complement strand
GAACGGTGTCTAGCCCCAGCTTTGCCAACCGTTCGGCGTTTTTGGCACCCACTCCCGGCAAGCAGGTCACCGCTTGATCTAGTTCCAGCTTGCGGTTTTTTTCCACCAGCGGTACAGTCTTGGGCACCTTGGCTTTTTTCGCAGCGCTTAAGCCTCCTGCGGCAGCGGCTCCAGGGGGTGAGCTAGGGGAGGCGGCCTGACTTTCTTGCTGCTCGACCAGTTTCAGCGTCTGATACAGGGTGCGGCGCGTGTCGGCAACCAGATGCTGCCGCTGGGCAAAGGTCATGTCGCAATACTGGGAAAACTGGCTGGCGATCGCCTGCAAGCGCTGCTGTTCGGGCGTGGGTAACTGCTGGGGGGGTTGGCTAAGGCTGAGATGCAAAAATTCACTGAAGCGATATTGCTTACCCTCCAGGTCGTTGAAGCCGCGTTCTGCTTCAATCGTCAATGCTTTTTGCAGCCGAAACCAGTCCATTGCGCTCAAGCCATTGCCTTTAAGGTCTAACAATTAATCTTCAAACCAGATCGCGCGCCATGCCTGTTCTGATTGAGCGATCGCCCGTTCGTGACGTTTGCGACGATAGTCTCGCCCCATCTGGGTCAGCCGCTGGCTGATGCCTCGCAGCTTAGACGGCCATCCTCTTAACGCATAGTCTGCTTCTTCGATGTCCAATAGTTGAAGTCGCACCACCGTAATTTGCGCGATCGATACCGCATGCTCAGATTTTGCCTCAATCATCAGCTTCAGCACATTGGGCTGCCCCGAGGACAATTCTGCCGTCATTCCCGACTTGGTAGCAGCTTCTAGCAGGGATTCTGGCAACTGGTTGGGTAAGATAGTGGCCTGATAGAGCAGGTGATTAGTGGCCTGAGATAACTCTTGTAGGGTCTCACTAATGCCGTCTTCAATGTGTGCTTTCCAGCGAGCCAGTTTTGCTAACTCGCTAGGCTGATCTGAGTCTGACCCGCCCGAGGCGGCAACTGCCGGGACGCTGGTGGAAAACCACCGCCTCACGTCAGGGTTGCCCAAGCCCGAATTGGACGCATCGGGACGGTTCTCCGGGTCTTCTAATTCGGGTAGTTCGGATAGTTCGGATAATTCGGATAGTTCGGGTAATTCGGATAATTCAGGCACACTGAAATTGGTGAGATCGAGCGCTGTAATCACCTGCCCCGAGTCCAAGTTCGAGGCCGTTGCGTCAGGGATAGGTTGCGCTTGGGGTGGCCCATCTGGCGGCAGCGGCGCAGCGGCGGCTGGTGGTTCAAGGTATCCTAGCAGTTTGCCTTGGGCGGTTTTGGCCAACTGGCGCAGCGATCGCTGCAAGCTTTCTCGCTGGCTCACCGATAGGTCTAAAAACGGCTCTGGGTAGCTTTGAGTACACAGGTAATAACTCGCCAAAATGAGCTGTCGGCGCACCGATTGACCCAACTCATCTAGGTACTGCCGATAAAAGCGTTCAAACTCTTGAGCAAAGGTGGCGATCGCCTGCTCCAACGCAACAATATCTTGCTCAATCTGCCCAACCGTTCTAGCCATTCAGGATCATCAAAACTAAGGAGTGAGAAACTGTATCAGCCGTCAATGCTGCAAAAATAAGAATGAGCCTGGCTTTACCAAGAGCATTCAGCATACCTTAGTAGACCCAAACTCATCGTTAGCAGATGCCAAAACTGACCTAACTTTAGCTCTTTGCACCAGTTTGAGCGGCTACCTCGGCAGCAAAGTCAGACTCTTCTTTCTCAATGCCTTCACCCATAACAAACCGCACAAACCGCCGGATGCGGATGTTTTCACCCAGATTGGCGATATTTTTCTTGACCAGTTCTTCAACGGTGATGCTTTGATCTTTGATGTAAGCCTGATCTGACAAAGATAATTCCTTTAGCCGCTTGTCAATCCGTCCGTCCACAATTTTGGCACGCACCGCTTCAGGCTTGCTGGAAAGGTCGTCTTTACCCGCTTCAATCTCTTTCTCTTTGGCCACAATCTCTGCCGGGATGTCTTCCACCCGCACATATTCCACGCCGGGGCAGGCCGCGATCTGCATCGCAATATCTTTCACCAGCTGCTGAAAGGCTTCATTACGTGCCACAAAGTCTGTTTGGCAATTTAGTTCAACCAAGACGCCCAGCCGACCACCCGTGTGAATATAGCTGCCCACTAGCCCTTCAGCCGTGGTTTTGCTCAGCTGCTTGTCGGCTTTGGTGATGCCACGTTTGCGCAGCCATTCTATTGCCTTTTCAACATCACCCTCAGATTCCGCCAAGGCTTTTTTACAATCCATCATGCCTGCGCCCGTTTTGCCGCGCAGTTCCTTAACGAGTTTTGCCGAAATCTCCACCATTTTCGTTTAGTCCCCGTGTGCAAATTGCGAAATTTTCTAGTGAACAAGGAAATCGGGGGAGAGGCTAGTTTTCAACCGAACCCTAACCCCTACCGCCGACTCCCTAAAATCTACTCCGCTGCGTCTCCCTCTGCGGGGAAGTCGCCATCTTCGTAGTCGAACTCTCCCTCAGCGCCTTCGTAGTCTTCGTAGTCTTCGTCGCCTTCTAGCTGGCCATGACGACCTTCATAGATCGCATCCGCTAGCCGTCCTACAATCAGCTTAATCGAGCGAATCGCATCATCGTTGGCAGGAACGGGGACATCGACCAAATCAGGGTCACAGTTAGTATCCAACAGAGCCACGATCGGGATGCCCAGCTTTTGGCACTCTTCGACAGCGTTATATTCCCGACGCTGATCCACCATTAGAACAATGTCGGGGATTTTGCGCATGTGCTTGATGCCGCCTAGGTATTTTTGCAGCTTCTCTAGCTCTCGCCGGAGGGTGGCCGCTTCTTTCTTAGGCAATAGATCAAGGCCGCCCGTTTCTTGGCGACGTTCCAAATCCTTGAGGCGGTCTATGCGGGTTTTAATCGTAGCCCAGTTGGTCAACATTCCTCCCAGCCAGCGCTGGTTAACGTAGTAAGAACCGCAGCGCAGCGCTTCTTGGGCGACAATCCCGGCGGCTTGCCGTTTGGTGCCAATGAACAAAAACTTACTGCCTCGTTCAGAGGCGGCACGGACGTAGCTATACGCACTTTCCATCAATTCGGCGGTTTGCACCAAATCAATGATGTGAACCCCGTTGCGTGACGTATAGATGTAGGGTGCCATCTTGGGATTCCACCGTCTGGTTTGGTGCCCAAAGTGAAC
>JAYUYI010000598.1:0-3201 GCA_043752545.1 Thermoleptolyngbya sp. | reverse complement strand
ATCGCAACGGCACCAGCGCCACTCGTCAGCGTCGAGCTGCCGAGCCGTCTGGGTCAATGGGGACAGGCGGGCAGGCAAGCGGGCTGCTGCGATCGCTGTGGACGCAGGTTCAGGCGATCGCCAGCTTAGTGACCGTTCAATCATCGGCACGAGCCAATCGCCGCACCCGCATGGCTCAGGTTCAGCCCTCTGCGCCCAGCTACGCAGACGATTACTCCCAAGACTATTCCCAAGATTACGCATCCGCTTACCCGTCTCATCGTCGTTCCCAGCCGTCTCAGACCCCTGACACCCTGTCCTACAAGGCATCGGCTCTGTGGCTAGGGGGAGCGATCGTAGCTCGAATTGCGGCCAATTTATTTTTAGCAGCCCATCCCGGCTTTTGGATTCCCGTGGTCGGGCTGATGGTGGCACCGGCGGCGATCGCCATCTACCGCACCACCGTGGCTCCGCAGTCGAGCATGGTCTGGGGCTATCGTTTATTTCTGGTGATGATTGGGTTGTTGTTGGGAGGCCGACTAGTATGAATCGCCCTAAGATGAATAGTCCTAAAATCAATCGCCCTGAGATCAATCGCCCTGAGATTAGACAGTCCCACCCCCCGGCACCCTATCCCCAATCAGCGGCTCCGGGTCAACTGCCTGCCATGCATCCGGCGGTGCTCGGGGGGTTGGTGTTTGCCTTCGTGGGACTAGCGTTTGACCTGCGGCATCTGCTGCCCATGGCTCCTACCGCCAGCCATCACGAAGCTTGCCAAGGCAGCGTCAACCAACAAGTCACTCTATCGCAGATGCAGTTAGCCCAATTTCTTACCATTTCTGAACGAGACAGCCGCGATCAGGTAACTCAGATCGTGGGTGCGCCCTACTGCCATCTGCAAAGCCTTCAGGTTAGGGCTAGCGTGACAGCCGAACGACAGGTCTATCCTCTGGCGTTTGACCCCCACACTCGACTCGTGATTCTCTACGAAGGCCAGGAGTATGCAGGGTTTCGGTTCAGCTTCCAATAGGGCGATCGCCTTGCTAGCAGTCATTTTGCTAGCGGGGACGGGCTGTAGCCGCAACCCCTCACATTCGGTGCGCACTGTACCCATTGCGCAAAACTGGGAGCTGCAACCTGGAAAAACCGTGGGTGGGCATCGGATTGCCGGCGGGTTGGGTGATATTTCGATTGAGCTGAATGGCGATCGCATCTATGCGCCGTTTGATGGTGACTTGCAGCCAAATGATATTGAGCAATGCTACATCTTTTCGAGTTCGCAATTGCCCGCTTACCTGTTTCGCCTCTGCGGCTTGAAATCGGCTCAGGTCGGTGCCGTGCAGCAGGGCAACACCCTTGGCTCAGCCGATTATTTGCAATTTGCCACTCTGCGACGACAACCCGATGGTAAATGGGCGATCGTCGAACCAGCCAGCGATATTTTAGAACGCCTCCTGAAACCGCAATAGCTCAGCCGCAATAGCTCCCTATATAAACGATTAACCAGGACAAGACCGACTATGGCAACCAGCTATATAAAAACCAGCTATATGAAAAATAGCTATATCTGGATTATGAGTGCAGCGGCGATCGCCTTGAGCGGTGCCACGGCGGCTCAGGCAGATGAACCCGCGCTGAGCTTTGCGCTGCCCCCGCCCGACCAAGGAGCGCCCAGTCAGACTATTTCTCATGCGGAAATTCCCAATGGAGAGGCTCTTAATGCTTTTAATACAGATGTTTCGGGGGCAGATGTTTCAGGGGCAGAGGTTTCGGGGGCGATCGCGCCTGCACCGCCAGATCAGCGGTTAAGCATCCCCGTCAAGGCTGCCAAACCACCAGTTCAGCCCGAATCGTTGGCGAAAGCAGAACTGCCGCCGCCGCCGCCGTTGCTAGAGGTACCGCCACTACCAAAAACAGCCTCTCTGCCGGATACAGCGCCTTTACCGGAGACAGCACCTTTACCGGATACAGCGCCTTTACCAGAGGCAAATGCCGTTGTCACCTTTGCAGCCAATCCACCCTCCCTCCCTCCCACCCTAGCGACTCAGGCTCCAACTAGCGTTGAACTGGCGCTCCCTCCAGCCGCCGCGCCGCTGCCCATCGGCGGCGAAACTCACCCTCCAGCCGCCCCACCCTCCCCGATGGCCAGTCCAACGCTACCCGTAGCAGAGGCGACCCCAACTCACCCGGCAGACTCGCGCCCAGTCGAATTGTCATTTGCGGTAGCAGACATCAAAAAAGCGTTAGGGACAGCGCTGGGCAATGCGCTGAGCCAGCTACCCGGTGCGGCGTTACCCGCTGAAAATTCGGAAGCCTCCTTAAGCGACACCATCTTTCAAGGCGGAGCGGAGTCGCTGGTGGCGCGCACTGTGGGCAGTGCAGAAGGCACCCGCACCGCCGAAGGACTGCGCACCCCCGCCTACTATGGGCACAAAGATCCGGGCAACGGCGTCTGGAATTTGGGCAGTTTTTCGTATCAGCATGGAGCCAACTCGCCCGAAGCTGCCGATCAAAAGCAGCTAGCCCGATTGCAAACGCAAGCGGCTACCTTGCAGAAAAAAGCAGCCACCAAAGGCTTATCTCTCACCCTAGAGGAACACCTGAACGGCATCGACCTAGCCAACCAGGCACCCATGGCAGCCCTCGATCGAGGTGGCTATATTGACTGGCTAGCCGCAGCCAAGCAGCTGGGGATGACGGGCGAAGAAGCGGTACTTTGGGCGCGAACCCGCTCGTTTATCAATCCCGACACGCAGCAGTGGAACGCCCCCGGCCTCGGGAACAACATCAACAGCATCTCACGCGACCAAGAACGGCGGATGCGGGCGATCGCCCGTGCCCTCAACGCTTACCAAGCGCAGAAACCCGGCACCCTTCCTGCCGCACCGCTAGCCAATCTACCCGCCAATCCTGCCCTTGCTGCCAGCCCAGCGCCCAACCTGCCTGCTGCACCCGCGCCTGCCGCCGCCGAACTAACAGCAACCCAACCCAGCCCTGAGCCAGCCGCTACGACTCCGCCGCCTGAGGCCGAACCGACCGAGCAAACCGTAGGCGCAGCAGATTTAACGCCCTCATTTCTAGCCTGGTTTATGCCATGAAACTAGCGCCAGTATGGTTTTCCCTTCCAAAACACGCCCAAAATGATGCCGATCAAAGTGGGTTGCGAAAGCGGAATCAAGGACGGAATGCCCGACAGCGATCGCACCAACAGCATCACCATCA
>JAYUYI010000597.1:0-3204 GCA_043752545.1 Thermoleptolyngbya sp. | reverse complement strand
TGTACAGGGTAGCGCGCTCTGACAGAGGTCTCATCCATCTTTACGGCTGGCGCGCAGTTGACCGCAGGCGGCGTCTGCTTCTAGCCCTCGGGAGTAGCGGACGCTGACGGCGATGTGATGGGATTGCAGGGCTTGGACGAAGGACTGAACGCGGCGGGGATCGGGGCGCTTATAATCGACTTCTTGGATTGGGTTGTAGGGGATCAAGTTAACGTGGCTTTGGAAGCCGCGCAGGTGTTGGGCGAGTTCGTCGGCATGTTCGGGGCGATCGTTGAGTTCTGCCAGCAAAATATATTCAAATGAAATCCGCCGTCCGGTAAGCTGCACATATTCGCGGCATTCGTCGATCAGTGCCTCCAGCGGATAGCGGCGGGCGGTGGGGATCAGAGTTTCGCGCAGAGCCTGGTTGGAGGCGTGGAGGCTAACGGCCAGGGTGACTTGAAGCTGATGCTGAGCCAGCTGGCGAATGTGGCCAGGAATACCCACGGTGGAAAGGGTCATGGCGCGTTGACCAATGCCGACATCAATGTTGAGCGATCGCACCGCCGCCAGCACGTTTTCGGTATTCAGCAGGGGTTCGCCCATGCCCATAAACACAATATTGCTGACCCGCTGGCCAAAGTCTTCTTGTACCGTGAGCACCTGGTCAATAATCTCGTGCGGCTCCAGGTTGCGCACATAGCCGCCCTTGCCCGTGGCGCAAAAATCGCAGGCCATGGGGCAGCCCACCTGAGAGGAAACGCAGACGGTGAGGCGGCTGTAGGGTGAGGTATCTGAGCTGGGAAATGCTGACTCTTGATGGGCGGCATCCAGCCGCTGCCGTTTCGCTGCCGACTCGCGCCGAAAAGTGGGAATGCCCACCGCTTCAATGATTTGCCCGTCCTGCAACTGCAGCAGAAACTTGACGGTGCCATCGGGAGCCTCAGCCCGGTAGTGCAACTGCGATCGCCCCACCACTCCTTTGCCCGCTGCCTCCATCTCCGCCCGCCACGCCTTGGGGAAGACCGAAATATCGGTCAGCGATCGCGCCCCCTGTTGATAGAGCCACTGGTGCAGCTGCTTGCCGCGATAGGCCGGCTGGCCATGCTGCTGCACCCATGTGGTTAGGTCGGCTAGCGATCGCCCTAGTAGCGGTTGGCTGGGGGTGCTGACCGAACTGGTCAAGCCTGGGGAGGTTAGCTCAAGCGAATTTGAGGAGTGCATACAAGGTTGAACCCTTTGGGCGCTGGGTGCGGGTAAGTCGGTGCAATTGGTTAGAAAACCTAAGATTCCCCGAGTTTCCATTATCACCCACTAACTCCTCACCCGTTCAATCCCCCAGGCCAACCCTGCCCCGATCGCCTCCGCCAGGGTGCTGACCAATCGGTACAGTGCCACCGCGCTGAGGATGATGGCGGGCGGCAGTTGGGACTGCAAAAGGGCGATCGCCGTCGCTTCAAACACGCCAATCCCTCCCGGCGCACCCGGTACCACTAGCCCCAGCAGCCAAGCCAAGCTAAAGGCACCCAGCAGTGGCTGTACCTGGCTGAGCTGGAGCGGTTGGAACGCTAGCACAATTAATAGAAATCCCACACCGCGCAGCAGCAAAAACACAAGTTCACCCAGCAGCGGGCGCAGGGGGTAGCGTTTGAGTTGGAGCGGCGAGGCGGGAGGTGCTCCGTCTAGATCAGCCGTAGGGGACGGGGACAGCTTGGCCGTTTTGGCTTTGCGGAGAATCCCTAATATCGGATTCAGAATTTGAGGAGACACTCCTACTAGCACGATGGCAAGACTGAGGAGCTGAAGCACCCAATTGGCTTGACGAATCCCAGCCAAGGCCACCATTAGCGCCGCAGCAGCCATCAGCAATGGTTCCATCAGCACGCTCAAGGTGGCAGCTCCCAGCGTAAACCCTGCGGTTTGGGCGGCCTGCATCCGCCCATAGAGATGCCAAACGTTGCCCGGTAAGTATTTGGCAACATTGGTTTTAAGATACGTGCGAGTTGCCCATCCCCCTGCCGCAGGCTGGTTGAGTTCGCGCAAAATCCAGCCCCACACCCAGCCCGTCCACACATGCGCTAGCAGCGTGACGAGGAGGGCGATCGCCAGCAACCCCCAGCCCGCCTGACTAATCCGAATCGCCGCCACTTCTTGCCAGTGCTGCCGCAGCGTTTGCGCCAAAAAAAACAGCGCCGCCCCAAAAATTGCCCAGCGCAAACCGTCCTTGAGGCGAAATTTCAAGCGGCGTGGGGCAGGAGTGGATAACGGAGGAGTGGCCATGACAGCAGCATTAACCGGACGCGCTTACCTTTAGCACCTTACCGCGACGCGGTAGGCACGTAGCATTTCACTACCCGCCCCGCGCCCCGCAACTGCTGAAAATAGACCTGGCTCACCGCATCACCATCCGCCGCCAGCCGATCAATCCCAATTCCATTGCGCCCCTGGTCTTTGCCCGAACTGTGAATGTATTGCCCATTCCCGAGCGCGATCCCCATATGCGTGCAGCGTTCTGGCTGGCCAAAAAACACCAAATCCCCCGGTTGCAGCGCGTCCAGCTCCACCGCTGACACAAACGCCTCCTGTTGATAGGCATCACGCGGCAGCCAAATCCCCGCTGCCGCAAACGCCGTCTGCACCAGCCCCGAACAGTCATAGTTGGGACCCACCGTGCCGCCCCACAGGTAATGATTCGGCTGACGCATGGCACTGTGGGCAAACTCAATCACCTGCGGCAGTCGAGCCGCAATCTCCGAGGCAGAAAGGCTGTTGGCTGGCCTGCCTCCAGCGCAAATCTCGCGATAGGGAACCTCCGCCCGCTCCAGCAAATCCAAATCTTCTAGCGCCACCCAGCCCGGATAGTCATCCTCACACAGCACCACCTGAACCGCATCTTCTAAGATCACACTGTCTGGAATGGCACTGTCTTGAACGGCACTGTTTGCATGGGGCGACAGTGCTAAAATACGCGCTTGCCGCCCCGCCACTGCCTGCGTTGCCAATGCCTTTAGCGCTGGCGAATCGTACAGGTTTAAGTTTGCCTGACACTGATATTCAACCTCAGGCTCAGCAGCAAACGTCATTTGAAGGGAGGCGATCGCAACCATAAGTGAAGGGATGTTCGGCTTTGCCGTTCGCGAAGCGTAGGAGGAGGGATAAAGGATGAATGGGGTAGGTGGGTTGAGCTTGCGAAACCCAACCTACAGATTGTAGATATTTTTAATT
>JAYUYI010000596.1:0-3207 GCA_043752545.1 Thermoleptolyngbya sp. | reverse complement strand
AACCGACTCAAACGCGGCTGCCCACTAAAAAGACGGCTCAGTCTAAACGCTTAACAACCCTACAGCACTAACCTCAGCAGATCCTGCAAAATTCATCCATCAACTTAGCCCCGTCCTCCGATAGTCTGATACTGCACGGGGGAACTATTACTATTAAGAACTATTGCCATTAAATGATTCAAACGATCAAATCGATGCATTCACTCATTCCGAGCTAGACCAGATGTCAGATCCGCAAATATCAAACCCGCTTCGCATTGTATATGCTGCTGGCCCTGGAGATGTAATTGCAACATATCAACACTGGGTCAAGGGAACAGACGACCCATCTCAGGTGGCAGTCACCTATTCCAGCCAGTTCTATGATGTTTGCCAGTCGTTACACGCGACGGGTTACATTCTGGCCTCACATCCTAGAACACAGCGCTTGCAAGCCGGCTCATTTAAATTAGAGCATCGCCCAATTCTCTGGCAGCGATCGCCTCACATTCTGTTTCATCTGGGGCAGATCTGGTATGGACTACGCTTGGTGGCTTCGGCTGTCCGGTTTCAGGCAACGGTGGTAATTGTGGCCGACGGTACCACCCATTGGTTTGTGTTGGGGCTGCTGCCGCTATTGGGGATTCGCGTAATTCCCTCGCTGCACTGCCTGCTGTGGCGAACATTTCAGCCCCAGCGTCGGGTCGAACAACTGCTGTGGCGGCTTAATCGCGCTCTGTTTCGCGATCAGGTCACGGCAATTTTAGCTGTATCCACTGAGATTGCCAGGCAAGTAGAGCAATTGGCAGGTGCTCTACAGCCACCAGTTGCTCTATTCTTACCAATTTATCGACGAGAGCAGTTTGCCGATCTAGCTCCCTCAAGCTGGTGCACTCAAGACTTGAGTCAGGGGCGATCGCCCTTTCGGGTGCTGTTTGCTGGCCGAATTGAACCTGAAAAAGGGGTGTTTGATTTGCTGGAAATTGCCAAGCGGCTGGCAAGAGAAAGTCAGGGCGAGATCGTGTTCGACCTGTGCGGCGAGGGTACGGCGCTTGACGAGTTGCGACAGGCAGTCCGAGATGCTGGTCTAGAACCAGGTTTTTTCTGCCACGGCCACTGCAATCAAGCGCAGATGCGGCAGCACTACGCCCAGTCTCACGTCATTATTGCACCGACTCGCACAGATTTTGGGGAGGGGCTAAATAAGGTAGTGGTGGAAGGTGTCCTAGCAGGGCGTCCGGTGGTCACCGCCGTAACCTGTCCCGCCCTGTCTTATGTCAGAGCGGCTGTAGTAGAAGTGTCGCCAGACGATCTGCAAGGCTATGGCGATGCGTTGCTGAAGCTGTGGAGCGATCGCACCTTCTATCAATCCAAACAACAGGCTTGTCTCACATTACAAGAATGCTTCTATGATCCTGCTCGCAGTTGGGCGGCCACACTGAGAACTATTTTAGTAGCGTTGCCAAGACAGAAATACCCTAACAGGTGATTTAAAAAAGTAAGTTTTCAGCAGCGGGATTGTGAACGATTAAACGAACGCCTAGTTAAATACTTCAGTGAACGGAGATAGCATGATCAATTCAACCTCAGACACTACCTTCGTTTGTTGTGTAGAGTCTGGCTGGCTAGAAACCCAAACCCTAAGGATGGTGGAAAGTTTGCGGCGCTGGGGCGGGCAGTTTGCCCAATCGCCAATGGTGGCCGTGACTCCTCGGTTTGGCCCACCCCTGGCGGCCAAGACACGGCGAGCGTTTGACGCTCTAAACGTAGAGCATTACCGCTTCCATGCCGACAACCAGTATGCCTGGAAAAGCTTTTTGAATAAGCACTACGCCATGGCAGCTGTAGAAGACCGCTGCTCCACAGAATTCATGGCTTGGTTGGATAGTGACCTGCTGATTTTGGATGAACCCAGCCAACTCGTGTTGAGCAACAGCGAAGACTTCGCGGCCTGTGCCCCCGACAAAAATATTGGAACAGCTGGCTCTGACGATCCGTTTGATCCCTACTGGCAAGCAGCCTGCCATGCCGTCGGTCTAACTGTGGAAGAGTTACCGTGGATGACGACGGAGCGCGACAAAGCACGGATTCGCCTCTATTGGAACAGCGGTGTGTTTGTCTATCGTCGCGCTACCCACTTTTCCCAGCAGCATCTCGACACTACGCTGCGGCTGCTCAATGCTCACATTGCCTCGGAGCACGCTGGACTTTACTTTACACAGCACACCTTGGGAATGGCGATGGTGCAACAAGGGCTACGCTGGCGATCGCTGCCCCATTCTCATAATTACGGCATGGGAACTAAAACGTACCCGCAGTGGTACGATGCCGAAACACTGCGCACAACGAAGATTCTGCACTATCATGACGCCATGTGGATGCCGTTTTGGGAAACGCTGTTAACTTGCCTAGAAACCACTCATCCTGATGTGGCAGCATGGCTAGCCCCCTTGGGAGCGTTAAAAAATGAAGCTCCGCCCCTGTGGAAAATAGTCAGTAAAGGACTACTTCATCTACGTCAACAGCAAGCGGCAGACTATCAAAAACTGTGCAGGCTGGTTTGATGTACCGTTAGAAGCAGGCAAAGGGCAACCTGGAACGTTTGACCTATAAAGAATGCGGATGAAAGGACTTGAACCTTCACTTCGTGAGAAACTAGAACCTAAATCTAGCGCGTCTACCAATTCCGCCACATCCGCATGAGCCTCGGCACTTGCCTCAACTCAACAATAATAGCAAAAGCGATCGCCTATAGATCAATTGATACGCCATCAATTTGATAAATCGGCTCAAGCAATTCGATCAATCGGGCTGGAAGATTCTTTGTTGCGACTCGCAGTCCATTTTTTCTGGCGACCCGTCAAAAGCTGAGGACTAATTCTTGACGATCTAGTTGAGAAACTATCTCGATAGTGTTGACACAAGATAGCAATAAGCATAAAGTATATTTTAGTGTTCTCCTCTCAAAGGATCGGCAGGTGGAATTGGTCTATCGACCAACTCCACCTTTTTTTACCTTTTTTGTGGTGCTATGCTTTAAAAAACAAAACCCAGGCTTCTGCGCTGCTGACCAATCTGGTCGCACAGAAGCCTGGGTAATAGCAAGATCACAGGAAAAGAGCGGTAACGTTAGCGGGAATCTCCAAACACTGCTGAGGGGACGACGCCTTTGGTTTGGAGGGCTTCGTAGGCCGCTAGCAATTTAGGTGCCTGGTGCCTCCATTCCAG
>JAYUYI010000595.1:0-16840 GCA_043752545.1 Thermoleptolyngbya sp. | reverse complement strand
AGTTTAGCTATGCTGATGCCCGCCTCAACTTACTGGGGCAATTAACGGCCAACACCACAGAGCCACTGAACGTGGTGGGCAGCATTCCCTATCGGTTTGAATTTATGACCGTCTCGCCCGACAGCGATGACATTAGCCTTGAAATCAATGTACGTGATCAGGGATTAGCGCTGCTAAACCTATTTAATGATCAAGTAGCTTGGCAGAGTGGGCAAGGTGAGGTCAACCTGCGAGTTGATGGCACTCTGATGAACCCCACAATTGACGGATTTGTCGCCCTGCAAGAGGCAACCTTTATCGCCCAAGCCCTGCCCGAACCGCTCACGAATGTAACGGGTAGAATCCAATTCAACCGCAGCTTTATCGACGTGACTAGCCTACAAGGACAATTTCGGCAAGGACAGTTGGTGGCACAGGGCGTCTTACCTATTTTTGATCGCAGTGACCTACCCCTGAGTCAAGATGGCAGCCCAACTAGCCCGCTGACTGTCGCTCTAAATGACCTAACGCTAAACTTTAAAGGTCTGTATAGCGGTGGCGTGGCGGGTCAGCTGTTGGTGGCTGGCACCGCGCTAGCGCCGCAGGTGGGCGGCAACATTGTGTTGAGCAATGGGCAGGTGGAATTGCCTAGCGGTACGCCCGCTACCGCAACGGCTACGGCGCAAACCGCTGATCCCAATGCCCTGACTAGACCACCTGAACTGGACAATCTAAACATTCAGCTAGATCGTAATTTGCGGATTACGCTTTACCCAATTTTGAACTTCCTGGCAGTGGGGGATATGACCCTGAGTGGCCCCTTGGCAGCCCTGAGTCCTAAAGGCACGATCCAGCTCCGCAGCGGTCAGGTGAATTTGTTTACAACCCAGTTCAATTTGGTGCGGGGCTATGAAAACACGGCTCAATTTGTACCCGGTCGGGGGCTTGACCCGCTGTTAAACGTGCAGCTAGCCACATCTGTGCCCGAGGTCACCCGCACACCGACCACCTCGAACGCCTCGGGTGGAGCGGCAGAAATCAACGAAACGATCGCCACTAACTTGGGCAGCTTGGACAATGTGCGGATTCAAGCCAGGGTGAATGGGTACGCCAGTCAGCTATTTGATGAGCTGGAGTTAACCAGCAGCCCGTCGCGATCGCGCAACGAGATTATTGCGCTTTTGGGCGGTGGGTTTGTCGATACCCTCGGGCGCGGTGATAGTACATTGGCGATCGCCAACTTAGCGGGGTCGGCGTTGCTCACGGGCCTGCAAAACTTTATCAGTAGCACCATCGGTCTCAGCGATTTCCGGCTGTATCCCACGCTCCTGCCGTCGGCAACCACCTCCGACTCATCTCTAGAACTCGCATCGGAACTAGGGCTAGATATTACGGGCAATTTCTCCGCCTCAGTTCTCGCGATTCTCACCGCCGATGCCCCGACTCAGTTCAACCTGCGCTATCGGATCAACGACGAATTCTTACTGCGGGGGTATATCGACACCGACAGTGGCACTGGGGTCATTTTAGAATTTGAAACCAGGTTTTAAGCCAACTTGATCTTGGGCTTACTGTTAGCGTTACTGTTGACCTTACTGGCCAACTGAGAGCGGCAGCCGCAGGAACGGAAACACGAGGCGGATCCCTTTACGCACAGAAAGCAGCCAAATGGACTGTCGCACCTGAGGTGATAATTCGACGTCGGAGTTGACGTTAGCCGTCAGACTCGCTTCCAACGATGCCCGCTCAGCCGCCGTCAGTGGGGCACCTGTAATCGGCGATCGCCCCTCTAAAATAATCTGAGTCCGCAACACTTCTTCGGGTAAATCGTCGGGGGGCGGCAGCGCCGAGCCGGGGGAAACCCACAAGATCCAGGACACCGACCATAAGCAGAGAGATGCAAGCAGGGTTTGCATAGGATGAAGGAGGGGTTAACGACCGCACAGAGTGACTTCCCTATGATAAGGTTCGGCAGCCGGCTAGGGACGCAGGTTAGGGATATTGCTAAACTTGAACGCGATCGCGCCATGAAACTACGATGACCCTTCATAAACCTCACGTCTGGCGGCAGTGGTTGGCGCTATTGGGTGCTACTTTGCTATTGGTTTTATGCCTGCGATCGCCTTCGCCCTCGCCGCCTGCTGCGCCACAGACAGCGGGACTGGCGGCGATACCCGCTCCGCGCAGGCAAGCTAACGCCTCTTCCCCGCCATCGCTAGAATTGCGCATCAGCCAATATTCCCTGCCCCGCAGCACGGTTCATGTTGTCGTCACTCCCACTGCCGTACCTCAGCGGTTTGCCATAGAACCTGTTTTAGCTCAAGGGTTAGAGCTGCTAGAGGGCTGGGCGCGTCAGTCAAATGCGATCGCGGCGCTAAATGGCGGTTTTTTTGACCCCGCCAATCGACAATCGATTTCGTACGTGATTCAGCAGGGCGAAATAACCGCCGATCCCCGCCAAAATCAGCGGCTGGTGGCCAATCCTAGCCTTGCGCCCGATCTAGAGCAAATTTTTAACCGGGCAGAATTTCGGCACTATCGCTGCGGGGTTAGCAATCGGTATGCGATCGCCCCTCATCGTGATCCCGCGCCCCTAGGCTGCCAAATTGAGACAGCCCTGGGAGCTGGCCCTCAGCTTTTACCAGAGCTGACCCTAGAGGCAGAAGCCTTCCTATCGGTGAGCAATGGCACCGTCATCCGCGACCCACTGGGTTACAGTCGCCCCAATGCTCGCTCTGCCGTAGGCATTTTGGCCAATGGGGACGTGGTCTGGGTAATGGCCGCTCAGCAGTTAGAGGCTCCCGGCAGCTCGGGGCTATCGTTGCTAGAACTTGCAGATTTTATGCGATCGCTGGGAGCTGTGACAGCAATGAATCTAGATGGGGGCAGCTCTGCCGCCATTTATGCCAACGGCCTAACGGTGTATGGCAAAGTCAACGAAGCTGGCAATCCGGTAGTGCGCCCGATTAAGTCAATGTTGGTCGTGCGATCGCTGCCGTAGTTCCTGTTAGCTACGTCACCTACGAACGGACTCAAAAAGTATGTGATCTTGGTCACAAAAGTGGGCGGTTCCCATCACATCAAAGCATCCGTCCCATCACTTAATATTATGCAAAGAATCACAGAGTCCCTGCTCCGCAGATCACCTGCACCCGTCTCAAAAATTGGGATATTAGAGTTATCTTGAAAACGCTATTGATTGAGTTCTTGAAATCGTCACCCATGATTATGCACATTGATCTAATACCCGGTGCGATCGCAGAATTATTTGCCCAAGCCAGTACTAAAGGGATTCTGACGCTTGCCGATCGGTATGGCCTGATGGCTGCGGTGCTAGCCGAATCGTTGGGCGATGAAGAATTGCGCGCTGTGAATCGGCTGCTGCGATCGGTTTGCCGAGGTGATATCAAGATGGTGAATGAACTGTCAATGGTTCAACAATGCTTGCGCGTTAAGTCTGGACAATTGGGCGAGTTTACGACATTGTGCGGGCAATCTCGAATCTTGGAGAATCAGGTTGGGTCTGTTTTATCTAGAACAGACCCAACCTGATTTAACGCGATGTGCAACTTGATCTAAAGTTTTGTGGGATGGGCGTCTCGCCCGTCTAGCCTGGGCGGGCAAGATGCCCACCCCACGGGAAATCAAGGGTTTCAACGGTAAAGTTGCACATCGCGTTATTCAAGGTGCGGTAATGTGGGGCTAATTATCTGGTGACGTTCACGCTCTAAGACGCTCACTCGATCGCGCTACTATCCTTTAGCCAATCCTACAGAAACCCGTGCTTTCCCCAATTCGCATCCCAATTATCACTCTGGCCGCAATGGGGATTACCAACCCATCACTTTGTAGACCACAACTGGGACATTGCCATGGGCTGCCCCACCTTTGTCGATGAACCTCCCGGCAACGGCATGACCCAAAATCCCCAAGCCCTGCAAGATATCCACACCTACGGGCGCAACCTAGTCCTGTGGCTTAGACCCGTCTAATCCTGCAACCCGTCTAATCTTGCAATAGACCTTATTTAGATTAGATATCTAGACTAGACCGCCGCCTAACCTTGCCGATTCACCTCACTCTGCAACCACTCATCTACAGGCTTGCCATCTTTGCGGCGTAGCTCAATATCAATGACCATCACCAAGTCCGAATTGGGGGGAGCGGGTCGCTGATGGAAAGAAATATCGTATTGAGTCGGATCTTCGTTGCGGTCTTGCAGCCAGTCATGCACCTTGGTTGTGGCAAAAAACGATTGCCCATCCTGGAACATGCGCGTGATCTGCATTTGCAGCGTATGAGGGAGAAAACGAGCCATAGGGTTACCGAGATCTAGTTTGCTGAATGCGAATCATCTCTTGCCGAATCCGATTGGTCAGATCAGGATTACTCGATAGAGCTTCAGTAATCGCGTTGAAATCGCCAGTGGAGAGCTGATTTTGCCCCGCCGCCTGGGAAGATTGCGTGCAAAAATCTACCACGATCTGCCGAATCTCGCGCTGCACACTGCGAATATTTAGCGCATTACAAGTATCTCCAGGAATTTGAGCCTGCGGGCCTAGAACGCCTTGAATTCGTTGATTGGCAGTTTGCCGCAGCCGTTCAATATCCAACAGCGTTTGCGCATAGCTGCGAACTTGTGAATCTGGAATGGCCTGGGCGTAAGCGGCGCTGCTAAAACTTTGCGACAGGGTGTCGCGTTGCAGGTCAGGCACCACACCTAGCAACAGCGCAGTGACAGAAACGGCACCGACAATCAGCGACGAGGAGAGAAATCGTTTCATGCTAAACAGCGGTGGGGAATTAAAAGACTGAATCATAGCGAATCTGAACAAGCCTGGAAGAACTAGACAAACTGCAAGGAAGGATTGCTCTAAGAGCAAGTGTGACGGACGCGTTGGATGAGTGGGAGTGGGGGATGTCACCCCTGCCAACGGCCAAAGTTGCCGTTGAGACGCTTGCTTATTCTGAATTATTTTAGGCGAGCTAAGTTCCGGAGATTAAAAATTTTTGAAAAAAGGAAACGAGAATCACCGCTTAAAAATCTGACACAGCTCAATTACTTTACTCTGCATCAGAATCAGGTCGTCTGCGCCTTGTTTGAGGCCGACTTCGAGTTCTAGGAGCAACGGTAAGCTACGTTGCAGGTGTTGCAGCGCCAGCGGCTTGACGTCTTGTTGGAGGAAGTAGATCCGTTTAGGGTTGGGGATGTCGGCAGCGGTGGCGATCGCCCGTTCATCGCGCTCACCCGATTCGGTCATCAGTTTGACCCACAGCCAGGTGCGAAATTGGCCAATTAGGGTGGCCACAATCCGCAGGGTCGGTTCATTGCGGTTAAACAGGTCGGCAACCAGTTCGATAGCCGTGGCCGTGTTGCCCTGGCGGATGGCGGCAGCTAGCTGCAAGCTATTTTGGGTAGAGGCCGTGACCAACGTGGCGATCGCCGCTTCCCCAATCGGTTGCTTGGAGCTGCCCGCAAACAGATATAGCTTCTCTAGTTCGTTGTAGAGCTGGCGGGTATCGTTGCCCACCGCTTCGGCTAGCATCTGGACGCCCCCATTGGTCAACTTCACCCCCACCTCCTGCGCCACCTGCCGCACCCGCTGGATCAACAAATCGGTTTTCCACGGAGAAATGGCGGCAAACTCTCGGATCTCGGCGTATTTTTGCAGCAGCTTAGTCGATTTAATCCGTCCGTCGGGTTTCCCTGCTGAGGTCAGCAGCAGCACCGTGCTGTCGGGTAGGGCGGGCAAGGTGCGCTCTAGTTCAGACAGCAGCTCGTCTGAGCAGCGCTGACAGACCGTAGTATCGACTAACCACACCAGGCGATCGCCCATGCCAAAGGGCGGCGTCATCGCCTGATTTAGCGCCTGAATCACGCCATCTGTCTGATCAGGAAAAATCTTGTCCAAATTAAAGCTCGACCAGGCTGAGTCTAGGGTGCGATCGCGCAAGTCCATCACGGCTCGCTGCAACGCAAAATCGTCTTCTCCCCAGAAAAAATAAATTGGCATGTTGAGTTAGAACGATAGATTTAATGCGTAGGGTACGTCTAGTCCTCGACCGTAGGCTGGAGCAACATCTCATGCATCTGATAGCGAAACGATCGCTCTAAATATTGCTGCCGGACGCTATTCCAGCTCTCCAAAACATCCTGCTGCCGCTGTTGAATCGCTTGATTCAACCCTACTAGTTCCGTTCCCTTCGGCAAAATTTCGCTCAATAGCTCTAGCAACACCTGAATATCTTGCAGCTTGCCCAAACTATCTTGCAATGACTTAATTCCACTCACCCAAGATTTAAACGCATCCCCATAAAACGCCACAAAAAAATCTGCCTGATAGCGGACGTGCTTACATGCCTTGCGCAGGTCGTGCAAAATTGGCATGGTCTGATCTGACAGATTTTCGGTAGCCAGTAACCAGGCAGGGTTGAGCAGCAAAACCGACAGCAAAGGGCTGAGCAAATCGGGCAGAGTAGTGACGACAGACAGTTGAGCCAAGGACGTAAACTGGGGGGCGTCTAGCCAAGCTTTGTAGGCCAGCTTCAAGTCTTGATAGCGCGATCGCTCCAAAACATCTTTGGTACCCGCCAACGCCTTGCACCGCTTGTGTTCCAGCACGGTCAACACGTGATCAATAGAGTCTTGTTCCTGCGGCTTTAGAGGGGGCTGGTAGTCTTGTTTGAGCGTGTCAATTTGGACATCTAGATCGCGCAGTTTACCGAGCACTTTGGTCAAAGCACGAACCTGATTGGCGCGGGCAGCTTTAGGCAGTTCTATGGCTGCATCAAATACTTGCAGCGCCGTGTATAAGCGTCTACTGGCTACCCGCATTTGATGCAAATATTCAGGGTTTTTATCGGCCAAGACATGCTTTTCCTGTTTAATCATCTGACGAAATTGTTCACCAATCGTCTGATGCGCATACTCACCCAGAGTCATCATTTGGGCAGATTTTGGCAGCACATTCAATTTAGTTTTTGAAGTCTTTTTCATAGATTTATATCAATGCACAGTAAATGCACAAACCAAAAATAAAATGCGCCCCGAAGTGAGGCTTACCACAGGTTTGTCGGTGAAAATTCTCAGGAGAAAAACCATTCCAAAAAAGCAGTGGATTGCTATTATATCGTATCTTTTTCAACCTGGAATTAACTGCGCTGATGACCTGGAAATACCACACTACCCTGCCGCAAAATCTCCCAGCCTGCCCCCGTCCACCGAGCCACCGTTGAGGGCATTCCCAAACTAGAGGCCGCGCTGGCACGGGTTTGGCTTGGCACCGGGCAAGCCTCCACCTCAGCCGTTGAAAGCGTTAATACTTGAGGAAAATGAGCATTAATCGCGTCAATGGTGAGCAAAGGAGGTTCACCCGAACGGTTGACGCTCGTGGTTGCCAGTGGCCCCGTTTTTGCCAAAATCTCCCAGGCGATCGCACAGTCAGGTACCCGAATTCCAATGCTGGTCGGGTCAGTCGGGTTTACATCCGGCGGCAGGCGATCGCTAGCAGGCAGCACCAGCGTCAGCGCCCCTGGAAAATACTGGTCGGCGATCGCCCGCCACACCTTGCGTTCAGCCGCACTTCCCGCCACATACGGCCATAAATCAGCCAAACTAGCCGCCATCAAAATCAGCGGTTTAGTTTGACTGCGCTGTTTGGCCGCAAAAATTAGCGCCGCGCGATCGGGTCGAGCCGCCAGCGCTGGCACTGTATCGGTTGGGAAACTGATCAACGTCTCCCCCGTTCTGGCCGCCGCAATCAAATCAGTTAAGGCAACTTGAGGCATAAAAATCTAGTATGGAAAGCCATCATCATTGAGAATTGGTGTGAGCCTGCCATCCAGGCTGATCGCTGATGCAAATGTTACAAATCAGATATTACAAACCAATAGGTAAAAAAGTGGCACATCACACCATAGACGAATCAGCAGCAACCGTGCGCCAATTTTGCGAAAGCGAACTCAAAGCCTATTGGCAGAAAAAATATAGCGCGTATTGCGAAGGCCACGAAACAGATATCCCCCTATCGCTGTGTCAGAACCCCCTCACCCCCCTGCAAATCTCGCAAAACCGAGACGGCATTCCCCAGCGAGTCCTAGACGCCTACGAATTTTACGACGAACATGTCATGCAGCAAGACTGGGGATCAGTCACCCTGGCTAGAGTGGCGATCGCCGCTCAAGACACCTACGTGATCCGAGTTACCACCGACGGCGATGACGGCTGGCTAGAACTATTCGACCCCACCGGAAAAGTTTTGGGAGCTGCTCGCACCTACCTAGAACTAGTTTCTTGGGGCGAAATCAAAACCATCCGCGCCGCCGTAGACACAGGAGAATATCCCGCAGAACTAGAAGCCCGCCTGGATTCGACCCTGTGGGGAAGGTAAGATTAGGGGTTGAGCTTTAGGATATGTTCCCAGAGATTGTTTAAATCTTGCCAGTTTGCAGCCGCTACCAGAATCATTCACCGCTCCCTAGTAACACCTTGCGGGGGGGGTGGGGGAGTTGAATCCCCCAAAGGTGCGGGGGGAAGTCCCCCAAATCCGGCCACAGGCCAGAATTACCCTACCGGAAAACTATCTCTGAGGTGATACGCCGCATAGGCTCCCCGCAGATACCAAACCCGCAGACCGGGCAATGGAAACCGCTTCAGCGGCTGACGGAAAACCGAGCAAAGCTGCGTAGACGAGTGCGTCCCCGCCACCAAACGCGCCACCGCTCGACCGCTCCAAGTCCCCGTTGCCACCCCATTGCCGTGATAGGCGATCGCATAAAACACGCTGGGATCATCTGCCATGCTGCCGACATGGGGCGTCAGCGCCGCCGAAATACACACCAGCCCGTGCCAAAAATGTGTAATCTCAACTCCCTGCCACGCCGGAAACATCTCGCCCAAGCGCCGCGTCATATAGCGCCGAGCGCGATCGCCCTCGCGCGCGTCTCCCACCGTGCCACCCCGGCTGCCAAACAGAAACCGTCCATCGGCCAATAGTCGAAAATAAAACAGCAAATTGCGCGTATCGTACACCGGAGTTTGGGTGCGCCAGCCCTGAGCCTCTAGTTCAGCAGGCGTCAGCGGTCGGGTTGTAATGATATTGGACAGCGTGGGCAGCAGGCGATCGCCCAACGACGGATGCAGACCATCTTCGGTATAGCCATTGGTCGCCACAATCACCTGCTTGGCTCGCAATGTCCCACCAGGCGTGTGCAGCAAATGCCACCCCTCTGCCTTCTCCCACGCTTGCACCGGAGAGTGGGCATGGATTGTCCCACCGTGTCGATAGACCGCCGCCGCCAACCCCCGGCAATACTTCATTGGGTTTAGCCCAAAGCCAACCCCCACCAGCAAAGCCCCATGCGCCTCCAGACTGCGGAAGGCATGCTCTGCCATTTCCTCTGACGACCACAGCTTACAGGGATACTCAGCCACCTCGGTCAGAAACTCGTACTCAGATACCAATGATGCCCTCCGCATCGACGTATGTGCCGCCACAATTTCCCCATCGCCTTGGGAATCAATCTCAATCCCCTCCTCGCTGGCAATCTGCCGCACCAGTTCTACCGCCGCCCGCTGATCTTGAAAGTAACGATGCGTTTCCTGGCGGCCAAACCGTTGCAGCAACTCCTCATAGTCGAGGCGAGTCGAACCCACACAGCAAAACCCGCCGTTGCGCCCCGAAGCCCCCCAAGCAGGCATCCCCGCCTCTAGCACCCGCACCTGAAGCTGGCGATCGCGCCCCAAATGCAGCGCTGCCGACAGCCCGGTAATTCCACCCCCAATAATGGCGACATCACAGGTTTGATCAGCGCTTAGCGGTGCGTAATGAGCTAAATTAGCTGGCTCAACGGTGGTTTCCCAAAAACTGCCCACAGGACGAGTCCGGTCGTAAACAGTGGCATTGTAAAGAGTGGTCATGTTATCAAAGGTATGGGCAAAAGTAGAATGGCGGCGCGGCGGAGTCGTTGAAATTAAATTAAGTTTTGAGTTTTGAATTTTGAGTTGGGCGATCAATTCAAAACTCAAAACTCAAAATTCCTCACCCCTTCCCCCGGTTTGCGCGAACAAGTTGGGGAATTGGGTAGTCTACAAATGGGTAGAAAGCGTTAGTGTTTAGGATGGATGTTGTGCCAGAGATGAGTCAATTGATCAAACTACAGCGGCGATCGCGCTCTAAATCCTCCCGGTTTTCGTTTCACCGATCCCACTTGCCAGAAGCGGCGACTGCCATCTATGCCGAACGGCTATCGACCAAAACCCTGGATTTGATCTCTCTGGCCGCCTGCTCCTGTGTCCTAACTCTACTGTGCCACTCAGCAGCACATCTGCCTCAATCGACCGCCACAGCCAGTCAGTCCACGGCTCAAAATACGGCTCCGCTAAGTAAAAGTGGCAATACCCTATTTCAGCCCTACACGCTAATTGCATCGTCGCCCGAAGTCAAAGAAGACGAAGACGACTAGAAGGTAACGTGGCTGGCAATGCTTGTGGGGCAGGCATCTTGCCTGCCCCACACTTGATTTAACCTGAAATCTTCAGGACTGTTCTTGAGGACTGCTATTTATTGCAGCGCTGTAATCTGCGCGATCGCATTGCGATACCCATCGGCTTGACTTTGCTGACGGTATAGATCTGCCGCCTGCTGCAAATCGGCTAAGGCTCCCTGGCGATCGCCCAACTGCACCCGCGCTAACCCCCGACCATAGAGCGCATCAGCATCTTGAGTATTCAGCTGGAGCACTCGCGTAAAGTCGGTGGTGGCTCCGCGAAAATCTCTGAGCCGATTCCGAACGGCTCCTCGCTTGGCGATCGCCACTGGGTCATTGGGACGCAGCGCGATCGCTTGCGTTAGGTCTTGATGAGCACCTTGTGGATCTGCTTGAGCCAGACGGGCGTCGGCGCGGGCAATCAGGGCAACCGGATCGCGATTATCGAGGTTGATGGCGCGAGTGTAGTCGGCGATCGCAGCAGTTAGGCTGCCCGCCTGCATTTGCACATCTCCTCGCATCTTGTAGGCAATGGCCGAATCTGGAGTTCGTTCGATCGCTTGGTTTAAGTCGGCCATCGCACCGGGTACATCTCCGGCAGCGGCCAATACCACCCCCCGATTGAGATACGCCTGATCGTAATTAGGGTTGAGCTGGAGGGCACGGCTAAAGTCACGGTAGGCAGCGGCGCGATCGCCCATCGTAGAGGCAACAAATCCCCGATTGAAGTAGGCAACAGCAGAATTTTCGTCTAGCTGAACTGCTTCATTAAAGTCGAATAAGGCAGGTTCTAGCTGGCCTAGGGCAAATTTGGAACTGCCCCGATTGACGTAGGCTTCGGCGTAGTCGTCGCGCAACTCGATCGCCTTATCGTAATCGGCGATCGCCGCCGCATGGTTGCCGCTGCTAGCATGAGCCACCCCTTGCTGCAGGTAGGCTTCTGGATAGTTCGGCTGGAGCTGAATCGCTTGGTCAAACTCGGCAGTCGCCTCCGAGGTATCACCCATTGCCGACAGCACCATACCCCGATACAAATAGGCTTCGGCAGAGCTGGGGTTGAGCTGGGTGGCTTGGGTCAAATCTGGCAGAGCCGCCGACAAATTGCCGGCTCGGTAATAGGCCACGCCTCGATTGGTGTAGGCATCGGCATAGGTTGGGTTTAGCTCAATGGCACGGCTATAGTCGGCGATCGCCGCTTCTCTTTCCCCCAATGCCGCCCGGGCAAACCCTCGAAACGCATAGGCTGCTCCATTATTGGGATCCAAACTAATCGCTTGGTTTAACGCCTCAACGCCCTCGCGATATTCACCATCGTTTACGTTTTCTACACCGTCCTGATAAAACTCTTGTGCCGTTGCCTGCGTCAGCAAAATGGGAGCCTGCGATCGCGCTATGCTGGGAACCCCTGCCAAAACAGACGCAATTCCGACCATTAGAACCGTTCTTTTTACTGGATGCATGCCCAACTCCTAAGCTTTAACGTCATGAGTCCACCGCTCAACCCGTTCCCCCTAGAGATTTCTCTGTCGAAATCAGTGAGCGATCGCCCTTCTGCGGGTAAAAAGGTAGAAATTAAGATAATGCCCCCTAGCTTGCCCATTCTTGCAGCCAATCTTAAAGGCTGGCCAATTTTGATTTATTTGATCGATCACGTTGCCCCTGATTCAGACTAGAGATCACGCCAGATTTTTGGAACAGTGCGCAAAAATTCTCTAAAATTGAGACGCCCTTGTGTTGCAGCCAGATTGATGAAAGAATCCACAGGTTAAGATTTCTAGCGTTGCTGGGGATCGTTACTGGGCATATAGGAGTGAGGCTACGGCAACCTCACCCGTCAGCATAGGGCCGATCGAAATAGGGCAGACAAATGTACGGAGGAAAATCGAAACTGTGAATATTTCTGAGGTCTTTGCCAAGGGCGGGCTCGCCATGTACCCTTTGTTGCTGCTCTCATTTCTATCCATTAGTGTAGTGATTGAGCGCAGCTGGTACTGGTGGAACCTGCTAAAGGGTGAACGAGAAGTTTCTGGTCGCGTGATCGAGTCCGCTCGTCGGGATTGGAATGCCGCCGCCAACCTGTCTGGACAGTCTACCGATCAACCCATTGGTCGATTTCTTAATTCGGCACTGGAGCTTAAAAAACCAGAGCCAGAAGTGTTTCAGCTCGCTCTAGAAGCATCTGCGCAAGAAGAACTAGCCGCCATGCGCCGGGGCGACAAAATTTTAGAAGCGGCGATCGCCCTTTCTCCATTGCTAGGTTTGCTAGGAACTGTTTTAGGCTTAATCAGTTCCCTTGGCTCCATTCGGTTGGGCGATTTGGGCACGGCGGCTACCGAAAACGTGACGCTGGGAATTTCCGAAGCCTTGATTTCTACAGCCACCGGGCTGATTGTGGCAATTGTCAGTCTTGCCTTCTATCGCCTGTTTCAAGGCTTAGTATCTGGACAGGCCAAACTATTTGAGAAGTCTGGAAATGAACTAGAACTGCTGTATCGCAAAGATTGGTCTGCACAGGGTGGCGCGCGGCTGGAAAAACCCAGCGGTAACTCGAATGCCCCTCTAAGCGTTAAGCCTCAATCGGAAACCACAGATACGCCAGAACACCAGCCTTAATTTTAAAAGCGGTTTTTGGCTAGATCCTTCGAACCCCTCCTCCAGTCCCTTTCCTGCTAGTGCTAGTGTCATGAAAATTAACTACGGCTCTCAAGACCAAGAGGTGCGGATTGAGATCGTGCCGCTAATTGACGTTATTTTTTGCATTTTGACGTTTTTTATTCTGGCGTCTCTGTCTCTAACGCGGCAGACGGCCATCAACATGAACCTGCCGAAATCGTCTACGGGTGTGACCCAAATGCGGCAGACGATGGTGGTCACGATTGACCCCATTGGCGAACTATACATCGACAAAGATCCGGTCTCCCAACCCCAGCTAATTGAGGCGCTTAAAGCATTTCAAGAGCAGAATCCAGAGGGCGTGATTGCATTGAATGCGCCACCCTATGCCAGCTACAACGACGTGGTGCGCGTGTTAGATTTGCTGCGCTCTGTGGGCGGCGATCGCGTTGCCCTCACGGTTAGCCCAGCCGATAACACGGTTGATCCACTCCAAGCACCCCAGCCGCAGCCCGGTTTTGATAGCCTCCCCAACTCAACCAATCCCAACAGCGCGCCGCCCAATAGCGCACCGTTAGATCCGTTTGGGTTACCAGCGGTGCCTTCAGCGCCCGTCAACCCCAGCGGCCAACCGCTACCACCAGCAGGACAGCCGCTCCAACCCGCTCCCCAGCCCGATCCGGTAGCACCCGGAGCACAACTTTAAACGCCAGACAGACACCTGAGCGTCATGTACATGACGTGATTTGTGGGCAGAGGGCGATCGCCTTCTGCCTTTGGCGATCGGGGGGGAGGGTTAAAGAAACTCTGACTGCAAGGCTGTGGCAGAATGAATGGGTTGTGCCGACGGACGATAACGCTGGCTTTTGCCCGTGCAGCTGCACGCATTGCACCCCTCGATTTTTCCTATAATTCCTATGACTAAGTTTGTATTTGTAACGGGCGGCGTTGTTTCTAGTATTGGCAAAGGCATTGTCGCCTCTAGCTTGGGGCGGCTATTGAAGTCGCGAGATTATTCAGTATCGATTCTTAAACTCGATCCCTATATCAATGTAGATCCGGGCACCATGAGTCCGTTTCAGCATGGAGAGGTGTTTGTTACCGAAGATGGAGCCGAGACTGATTTAGATTTGGGGCATTATGAGCGCTTTACCGACACCTCCATGTCGCGGCTCAACAGCGTTACTACAGGTTCTATTTATCAAGCCGTACTCAACAAAGAACGGCGGGGCGACTACCAAGGCGGGACAGTCCAGGTGATCCCGCATATCACGACCGAAATTAAGGAACGAATTCTACGGGTGGCAAAAAACACCAACCCCGACGTGGTGATTACCGAAATTGGTGGCACGGTCGGCGATATTGAATCGCTGCCGTTTTTGGAAGCCATCCGCCAGTTTCGTAAAGATGTGGGGCGACGCAACGTTTTGTATATGCACGTGACGTTGCTGCCCTGGATTCCCTCTGCTGGAGAAATGAAAACGAAGCCGACGCAGCATTCTGTCAAAGAACTGCGTTCAATTGGGATTCAGCCCGATATTCTCGTCTGTCGCTGCGATCGCCCCCTAGCCCCTGGGATTAAAGATAAACTGTCGGAGTTCTGTGATGTCCCGGTGGAATGCGTCATTACCGCCCCCGATGCCACCAGTATTTATGAAGTGCCCCTGATGATGGAACAGGAAGGGCTAGCTCATCAAGCGCTGAACCTGTTGCAGCTTGAACAGCGCCAACCTGACTTGAGCCAATGGCAAACCCTAGTCGATCAGCTGCATCGACCTGGTTGCCCCTTAGAAATTGCAATCGTAGGCAAATACATTCGCCTTACCGATGCCTACCTATCGGTGGTGGAAGCCCTGCGTCATGCGGCATTGGCGACTGGCGGCGACCTCAACATTCGGTGGATTAATTCAGAAGAAATTCAGCCGCTCACCGTCGAAGAAGCGCTAGAAGGGGTAGATGGCGTCATCATTCCGGGTGGATTTGGGCATCGGGGGATTGATGGCAAAATTACGGCGATTCAGTATGCCCGCGATCGCAAAATTCCATTTTTGGGTCTTTGTTTAGGAATGCAATGTTCGGTGATTGAGTGGGCGCGTCACATTGCTGGCATCGAAGACGCCAACAGTTCCGAATTTGATGCCCACGCCACCAATCCGGTGATTAACCTGCTGCCCGAGCAGCAAGACGTAGTAGATTTAGGCGGCACGATGCGCCTAGGACTTTACCCCTGTCGGATTGCGCCCAACACCCTAGCCGATCGCCTCTACCAACAAGAAGTCGTTTACGAACGCCACCGCCACCGCTACGAATTTAACAACGCCTACCGCAACCTATTTTTAGAGACGGGCTATGTCGTCAGCGGGACATCTCCCGATGGCCGTTTGGTAGAAATCATTGAACTGCCTAGCCATCCGTTTTTTATTGCTAGCCAGTTCCACCCCGAATTTCAGTCCCGTCCCAACCGACCTCATCCCCTGTTTCGGGGCTTCATCCAAGCGGCGATCGCCCACGCCGAACCCCCAGTGCGATCGCTAGAGAGCGTTGGCACCTAGACAGCAGGATGAGGGATGTTCATCCTTCATCCTTCCTCAGGTATCCTTGCTTCCGGGAGCCATACCAAAAATGCGGTGCCTGCGGGAACATCTGCGCCAATTAAGCCACTTTGGTGAGCAGGGCTAAAGGCTTGAACGTCGCCATTCATTTGGGTAACAAGGTCATGGGCGATCGCCAATCCCAGTCCAGAACCGGGGAGGGTACCGCTGGCTTGAACCCCGCGAAAATGTCGTTTGAATAGTTGTGCTAGGTCTTGGGACGGAATACCCGGCCCATTGTCGAGAATGGCGATCGCCTGCATGGGGTGATGCTCCGGCGATCGCTGAATGCCGCCCACTAGCCAGACGGCTCCGCCGCTGGGGGTATATTTGAGGGCATTATCGAGCAAATTATTTAACACTTCCCGGAGCGCTTTGAGGTCGGCGCGTACCAGCGGCAGATGGGGAGGAATGCTGGTTTGGAGATGAATCTGCCGATCTTGGGCGATCGCAGCCGCTGAATCTAGCAGCGGTTCCACCACATCGGCGATGTCATAGCTGTCTATGAATAATGCCCCGGTCAAATAATTTGTTTCAGGCAATAGCGGTACCGCCGGAGACTGAAGCACTGGGCTGCGATCGCCCCTCTCGGCAGGCTTTGCGGCGTCAAGGTTCTGCGGCAGCGGCACACCCGCACCCAGTTGCCCTTGCGCAACTCCATCATCGGCGGCGGGCAGTAAACTACCTCCCAGATCAATGGCCGCATCAAACTGCCGCAGCAGATCTTGGAGGCGATCGCTTTCGCGAACCATGCCCTCAACCGCGTTGCGATTAGCATCCTCGGGCACCATCCGGCGCAGCAGCAGCTTGCCAAACGTGCGCAAAGCCGTCAGCGGATTGCGAAATTGATGCATCAAGTTATCAAAGATATCTCGCTGTTGAGCCTGGAGCTGCCGCTGCTGCGTTAACTCGTGTTCGGCCCATTGGGCACGCTGATCAAGCACACAGGCGATCGCCAACGACCGGGCCACCCGCTCCACTTGATCCTGCTCGGCTTCTACCCAGGAACGATCGGAGCGCGCCGTCACCAACAGCCCCATCATGACGCCTTCATAAACTAGCGGCAGAACAATTTGCTGGGAATATTCTAGTGCCGTTTCCATATCCCCCCATTCCATCGGGTACACATGGCGGCGACTGGTGCGTTTGGTCGATCGATTGGCAGGACG
>JAYUYI010000594.1:0-7938 GCA_043752545.1 Thermoleptolyngbya sp. | reverse complement strand
CAGGTACAGACGCAGCAGGCACAGGCACCGGAGCGGCGGCATTTGGATCTGCCTCCGGCTCCCCTGCACAGCCGCCCAGCCATAGGGCTAATGTTCCGGCGATCGCCACCCATGATGCTCGATGCATAGCTTTTTGTCGCATACCCACTTCCTTAGAACCACCTCATGAACCTAAATCTGAAAGCAGCTTTACATTGCTGTTTCATTAAAGATAGCGAATACTGCTGACATTGAAGCTAAATCTTCTGGGTCTCTGTATCTTTCACATTTTTTGCACTACGGTGCGTTTACGGGGCGTTGCGTCTAGGGCTGTACGGGCAGCGAGAACGGGAAGGTGGTCGTAGGCTGCTGATCGCTGACAGTTCCTTGGATGGTGCGGGTGGTGCCCTGGACTAAAACGGTTAGGTTAAAGGGGATGGGCGCAGTGCTGTCATTACAACGAGTAAACAGACTGACTTGAATGGAATACTGACCCTGGGGAGCTTGGCCAGCAGGCCAAAACACATTTTCGATGGGGCTAATGTTTTGTTCACTGCATCCAGCATTGGCGTCCACATCCAGTTGCCCTTGGGAGGCCACAGCGCGGTTATAGTAGGCCAGCACATCCCCTGCCGGATCGGTGACTGCCAAATCTACATCGTCAAGGGTAGTCCATCGCAGCGTCACCTGAATATCTCCAGTGCCCAAGGTGAGCGGAGTTTGAGCCTGCGCTGTTGGCACTGCAAACGGTTGAACCGCAGGGCAGAGAGGCGACAGGTCAATCAACTGACCGGCTTGGCTGATCATGAAACAGCCCTGACGTTCTTGAGCTGAGACGGGAGCACTGCTTTGAAAGATGACGGGTAGCGCGATCGCTGATGAAATTAAAGCTAGCCGAAGAGCATATAACATACGTAAATCGAGTTAGGTGAATCGCTGATTAATATCAATAGCATTAAAATCATTGGCACTGCACTGCCTAGCGACAGCGTAGCCGATATGGGTGTTGAGGTTGATGCGGCGGCTCAACCTATATCTAATCTTTAATTTGTTCTACTGAAGCTCGATTGAAGCAAGAGTGCTGTATTTAGTTTAGAGTGCCCATTTTTGGAAATAAGATAATTATTTTGCTCAAAAAATATATTTAGATTCCCGATCTGATGCAGGATTAATCAGCAATAATAATAATAATTAACACACGCAGTTTTAATCTCGTTTGGCATCAAAAAAAGGCTGCTGCCCTCTAATATTTCTGTTTTTTTTGATAAAAATTGAGCTAAGGTTTGAGAATTCTGAAGGGCGACTGGAGAAGATTAAAGTCTATCTTCACTGAGAGATTGAGGGGATTGAGGGGAATGAGGAGTTGGATATGATGCGCGTTTGTAGCACTCAAGACAATCACAATTACAGCAACAGTGACTCTCAAACCAGTCAGCTGAGGCTGCTCAAACGAGTCGCGATCGCCCTATGCAGCACAGCGCTGACGGTGGCCACGATTGCCGCTAAGCCGCTGCCCGCTGCGGCTCAAGCTGCCTACGGCAGCTATGTCGGGATTGGCGGCTCGTTTGGGTTGTCTTCTGGTGATGATGCGTTTGGGGAAGACAGCAGTTCTGGTGCCGTGATTGCAGCCCGTTACAAGCTGCTGCGGGCACCTGTTTCAATTCGTGCCCAGGCGTTAATTAGCGATCGCACTGCCATTGTGCCAACGGTGTCTTACGACATTCCGCTAAATTGGCAAACCGATGTCTACATTGGGGCTGGGGCGTCTTTGATGCTAGATGGCGATCAGGAAGACACGTCTCCGGTTGGCAACCAGAGCAGTTTTGTACTGCAACCTGGAATTGACCACACCCTGCCCAATAGCAACCTCGTTTTATTTGGCAATGCCATTTTTGCGTTTGATGGCTACCAAGAAGGTGGCAATGCGGCTGTTTCGATTCAAGGCGGAGTCGGACTACGGTTTTAGGTAGTACACGCTACTCTACGGTTAATATTTTTGTGTGAACGAGTGTTTTAGTCGCTCTTTATACAAACAGCCACAGGAACCCGAGCATTTGGTAACGTAAAGAAGGGATTGCCAAGCTAAGATCTATCTTCTAGAATGCATGTTCTGACCTTGATCAAGGTCAGCGTTTTTCCGATCGCGTCCCGATTGCGTTGCCGAACGTCCGGGCTAGGTCGGCAAGGTTGGATGGTTAACGCTAGTCCGACACCAAGGGAGCGTTCTAGCCATCATCGTGCTGCTTGCTATGCCGCTGACATTTCAATCATTGAACTGACAGAGTGTGATGTAAGTATCCATTTCTGGATAGGACTTCCCTCTAGAGTGGTAGGTAAATGATCCTCCTTGCTGCAAGCGGTGCCGTTGAGCGCCCGAAACAGACGGCGCTGGGTGAAATTCTGCTCCTTGAGTAGGGGAGACGTTTTTCTTTTAAAAGAAAGGTAGATAGAGCAAAAAGATTCGTCACATGGGTGGTACAAGCGTGAATAAGGATAGATTGGTGAATCAGGGTTTAGCGGGATATGCCGGACAAAAGTGGTTGGTAGAAGAGCGTGATGCCTGCGGAGTTGGGTTTATTGCCGACCAGCGCGGAAACGCTAGCCATGACCTGGTTAAAAAAGCCCTATCTGCCCTAACCTGCTTGGAACATCGGGGAGCGTGCAGCGCCGACCAAGACTCGGGCGATGGGGCTGGCATTATGACGGCGCTTCCCTGGCAAGTGTTTCGTCAATGGTTTCAGGAACAGAGCATTGAGGCAGGTGACCTCAATCAGATTGGCGTGGGTATGGTGTTTTTACCCCCAATCGAAGCCGTGGCAGCGATCGCCCGTACTCTCACCACCAAGAGTTTGACCGATAGCGGGCTGAGCGTCTTGGGTTGGCGTCAGGTACCTGTCAAGCCTGAGCTATTGGGTATTCAAGCTAAAGAAAACCAGCCGCAGATTGAACAGGTGTTTGTGCACTCTACTGAGACTGGAGATAGCCTAGAGCGGCTGCTTTACCTGGCACGCAAACGGGTCGAAACTGCTGTGGTGGTGGCGGCCAAGGCGGCGTCGGCAGCTGATGCCGCCGCGATGGATGAATTCTATATCTGCACCTTTTCCAGCCGCACGATTGTCTATAAAGGCATGGTGCGCTCGGCGGTGCTAGGTGAGTTTTACCTAGATTTGCAAGATCCAAATTATCAAAGCGCCTTTGCGGTTTACCATCGCCGCTTTAGCACCAACACCATGCCTAAGTGGCCGCTGGCTCAGCCCATGCGCCTGTTGGGTCACAATGGCGAAATCAATACGCTGTTGGGCAATATTAACTGGATGGTGGCGCGGCAAGAAGATTTGGCGCATCCCTGCTGGGGTGACTGTTTGACCGAACTGAAGCCAATTGTCGATACCGAAAAGAGCGACTCGGCCAACCTAGACAGCTCGGTGGAACTGTTGGTGCGATCGGGGCGCGATCCGCTAGCTGCCGTGATGATTACGGTACCCGAAGCCTACAACAACCAGCCCGACCTCAAAGACCATCCTGAAATCGTTGATTTTTATGAGTACTACAGCGGCATTCAAGAGCCGTGGGATGGTCCGGCACTGCTGGTATTCAGCGATGGCAAAGAAGTGGGAGCTTCACTCGACCGCAACGGTTTGCGCCCCGCTCGCTACGCCATCACCCGCGATGGCTACATTGTGGTGTCGTCGGAAGCAGGCGTGGTCGAGCTGCCCGAAACCGAGATTGTTGAGAAGGGTCGGCTTGGCCCTGGACAGGCGATCGCCGTCAACCTGGAAACCCACGAAATCCTAAAGAATTGGGACATTAAGCAGCGAGTGGCCAGCACCCATCCCTACGGGGAGTGGCTGAAGCAACACCGCCAAGAATTAGAGCAACAGCCGTTTACCGACGCGCTACAGCTGGATGGCAGCACCCTTTTGAGCTATCAAACCGCCTTTGGCTACACCTGCGAAGATGTAGAAATGGTGATCGACGACATGGCGCAGAAGGGCACTGAACCAACCTTCTGTATGGGCGACGATATTCCGCTGGCCGTGTTGTCGGCACGGCCCCACATTTTGTATGACTACTTCAAACAGCGGTTTGCCCAAGTCACCAACCCTCCGATTGACCCGCTGCGCGAGAAGCTGGTGATGTCTCTGACGGTGCATTTGGGCGATCGCGGCAACCTGCTGGAAGAAAAGCCAGACTATGCTCATCGGCTAACGCTGACGTCGCCGGTGCTCAACGAGGCTGAACTGGTCAAAATTCGCCAGTCTGAGTTTGATGCCGCCGATCTGTCTACCCTATTTGAGATTTCCTCAGAGCCAGACAGGTTGCAGCAGGCGGTCAAGGAGCTGTGCCAAGCCGCCACCGCCGCCGTGCGCGCTGGCAAGAAAATTTTGATTTTGAGCGATCGCCTCACCGCCGATGGCTCCGCCACCCAACTCACCGCCACCCAAAGCTATATCCCGCCGATGCTGGCTGTGGGCGCGGTGCATCATCACCTGATCCGTCAGGGGCTGCGGATGCGGGCGTCGCTGGTAGTCGATACAGCGCAGTGCTGGAGCACCCATCACTTTGCTTGCCTAATTGGCTACGGTGCCAGCGCCGTTTGCCCGTACTTAGCCTTTGAAACGGTGCGCCATTGGCACGCCGATCCCAAAACCCAAAGCCAGATTCAGCGCGGCAAAATCGACGTGGCCTCTCTGGAAAAAGCGCAGCAAAACTACCGCAAAGCCGTCGAATCGGGGCTGCTGAAGATTCTATCGAAAATGGGAATTTCGCTGCTCTCTAGCTACCACGGGGCGCAGATTTTTGAGGCGATCGGGATTGGCTCCGACCTGCTGCATCTGGGCTTCTACGGCACCGCCTCCCGCCTAGGTGGCCTGACCGTAGCCGACCTAGCGCACGAAGTCCTGTCTTTCCACAGCCGCGCCTTCCCCGAACTCACCCAGCGGAAACTGGAAAATATGGGCTTTGTACAATACCGCCCCGGCGGCGAGTACCACATGAACAGCCCCGAAATGGCCAAGCATTTGCACAAAGCGCTGGCGGCCAAAAACCACGACCACTACGACCTCTACCTGAAATATCTGGAAGAGCGACCCGTGACGGCACTGCGCGACCTGCTGGATTTCAAGAGCGATCGCCCCTCCATTCCGCTGGATGACGTGGAACCTGTGACCGAAATCGTCAAGCGCTTCTGCACCGGCGGCATGTCGCTGGGGGCGCTGTCGCGCGAGGCGCATGAGACGCTGGCGATCGCCATGAACCGGATTGGCGGCAAATCTAATTCTGGCGAAGGCGGCGAAGATCCGGTGCGGTTCAACCTGCTCAACGACGTCAGCGACAGCGGTGTATCGCCCCTGTTACCTCACCTCAAGGGTCTAAAAAACGGCGACACCGCCAACTCCGCCATCAAGCAAATTGCCTCCGGTCGCTTTGGCGTCACGCCCGAGTATTTGATGAGTGCCAAGCAGCTCGAAATCAAAATGGCACAAGGGGCAAAACCGGGCGAAGGCGGTCAGCTACCCGGACCCAAAGTCAGCGGCTATATTGCCATGCTGCGTCGCTCCAAACCGGGCGTTACCCTAATTTCGCCCCCGCCCCACCACGACATTTACTCAATTGAAGACCTGTCGCAGCTGATCTTCGACCTGCACCAGATCAACCCCTTGGCGCAAGTTTCCGTCAAGCTTGTGGCCGAGGTAGGCATCGGCACGATCGCCGCTGGAGTGGCCAAGGCCAACGCCGACATCATCCAAATTTCAGGGCATGATGGCGGCACGGGGGCCTCGCCCCTCAGCTCAATCAAACACGCGGGCAGCCCCTGGGAACTGGGCCTCAGCGAAGTCCACCGGGTGCTAATGGACAATGAACTGCGCGATCGCGTCTTGCTGCGGGTAGATGGCGGCATCAAAACCGGGTGGGACGTGCTGATGGCCGCCCTCATGGGCGGTGAAGAATATGGCTTCGGCTCCGTCGCCATGATTGCCGAAGGCTGCATTATGGCGCGGATTTGCCACACCAACAACTGCCCCGTTGGCGTCGCTAGCCAAAAAGAAGAGCTGCGCAAGCGGTTCACCGGCATTCCCGAACATGTCGTCAACTTCTTTTTCTTTATTGCCGAAGAAGTGCGATCGCTGCTGGCTCGATTGGGCTACACCAGCCTCAACGATGTGATTGGCCGCGCCGATTTACTCAAGGTTCGTGAAGGCGTCACCCTAACCAAAACCAAGTCCCTCGACCTCACCTGCCTCACCCACCTGCCCGACAGCCGCACCAACCGCAGCTGGCTCACCCACGAAGTGGTGCATAGCAATGGTCCCGTGCTAGACGACAAACTGCTAGCCGATCCCCAAGTGCAAACTGCGATCCAACAGCAGTCGTCGGTAACGAAAGACATCACCGTCGTCAATACCGATCGCACCGTCGGTACCCGAGTGGCGGGGGCGATCGCCAAACAGTATGGCGACACGGGCTTCGCCGGACAAATTACCCTCAACGCCAAAGGCAGCATTGGTCAGAGCTTCGGAGCCTTCAACCTCCCCGGCATGATCTTGAAGCTAGAAGGCGAAGCCAACGACTACGTGGGTAAAGGGATGCACGGCGGTGAAATCAGCATCAGACCTCCTGCCGCTGCCACCTACGACCCCGCCGCCAACGTCATCATCGGCAACACCTGCCTCTATGGTGCAACTGGAGGTACCTTGTTTGCCAACGGCCAAGCCGGAGAACGGTTCGCCGTCCGCAACTCCCTAGCTCGCGCTGTGATTGAAGGGGCAGGTGACCACTGCTGTGAATATATGACAGGCGGCGTGATTGTGGTCTTGGGCAAAGCTGGGCGCAATGTCGGCGCAGGCATGACCGGCGGGTTGGCCTACTTCCTAGACGAAGACGGTACCTTCCCCAGCAAAGTTAACCCCGAAATCATCAAAATTCAGCGGATCACCAGCCCGGTGGGCGAACAGCAGCTCAAAGAGCTAATTGCCGCCCACGCCGATCGCACCGGCAGCCCCAAAGCTCACCAGATCTTGGCCAGCTGGGATGACTACCTACCCCGGTTCTGGCAGGCTGTACCGCCATCAGAGGCCAACAGCCCCGAAGCCAGCGCCCCCGCTGAAGCAAAGGTGCTAACCCCAACCCCGTAACGGTTAACCGCTACAGGGTGCTTTCATCGAAGAAAAGCACCCTGTAGCGGTGATTTTGGTCGAGTGTAGAGGCATTAGGAGGGGCATTGGATTGCCACGAATTACGGAGAAAAATAATAGCCGATCAGATCGGTCATGGAACAATCATGCGATCGCTATGTATAAATTTACTCCAGCTGCGGAGAACGAAGCCATTGTGTTTGGTGCGGCTCGACCGGGATATAGCGAGGAGCACCTGAACGCGTGGATTGAATTTATGCAGAGTCAAGCGATCCAGCGCATTTGCTGTTTGCTGGCTCCAGTTCAACTCACACCCTATGCCAATTTACTGAACCGGTACCGACAGACGTTTGGCCCTGACCAAGTTTGCTGGGCACCCATTGAGGATTTTCACATTGTCGCCCCTAGAACGTTGAGCTGCCAAATTCTGCCATTCTTAGCCCTTGCCAACCAGCGTCAGGAAAAAGTGGTAGTTCATTGCGCTGGCGGCATTGGGCGGACAGGGCATGTTTTAGCGGCTTGGCTGGTGGCAGGGCGAGGATTCTCAACCCAAGCGGCGATCGCAGCCGTTCAACAAACTGGCAGAAATCCGTATGAAGCAGTCATGGCTGCCCCGTTCAACGGGCGTAATCCGTGGAAAGTGGCGACAGAACTGAATCGGCTACTGGATGCATGTACTTTTATTTCCCAGGTTGTAACTACTCAGGCTACGCCAACTCAAATTTGAAGTGCATCACTACTAGGAAGGGTAGAACGTTTCCGAACACTAACTTTTTGGTCTGAGTATGTCAGTTCCTACGGGGATCTGGATGGTAAACGATCC
>JAYUYI010000593.1:0-3219 GCA_043752545.1 Thermoleptolyngbya sp. | reverse complement strand
GCGCTTGGCCTTGTTGCCCCGCCTGAGGCTGCGCGATTTCGATCGTATGAGGTCCTGGACGGTTCACTTCACCCACGATCGCTACCTGAATCGGTTTGCCCTCTTCCACAAAGGTGCTATTCCCCAACAGGCGGGCGTCGTCTAAGCTAATCGTGGTAGCCGTAGGAATAAAGACACTATCGCCATCGCGCAGCACGATATCTTGTTGCAGGTCGCCTTGGCGCACCAGTTGCCACAAATTTACCGTCAATACCTGGGGTGCACCCTGCGCCAGCGATCGCGGTCGCCGGATTTGCACCCGTCCCAAGTCTGCTGCCCGCGAGACGCCGCCCGCTTGCCGCAGCACTGCCGTCAGCGTAGTAGAGCCATTGCTAGATCCACCCGTGTTAGACGTCAGGCTGTAGGTACCGGGGTTACCAATCTCTCCGGCGATCGCCACGGTAATGGGTCGAGCGGCCAGCAGGGTAATCGTCACAATCGGTCGGCGAACCACCGTCAGATATCGCGTGGCAATTACCTGCGTCGCCTGCGCAATCGTCAAGCCTCGCACCGACACGCTGCCAACAATCGGCAAATTCAGCGTGCCATCGGCCAATACCTGCACCTCACCGCTATATTCTGGAATATTGAACAGATCGACCCGCAGGCGATCGCCCGCACCCAAAATATAGCCTTGGTCAGTCTGCGGAGCCGCACTAGGAAGCAGCATAACAGCAGGAGTTTGAGCCAGCGTTGGCGGCGCGATCGCCACCCCTACCGCCAATCCCACCGCCACCCCCAAACCCCAGCAAATTCTGCTACGGTGGGTCTGTTTGCTCGCGTCAAAAATAGCCATGCGATGTCTCCGCAATGTGTCTGCCATGTGCCCGCTATGTTTCCAAGCTGCTGCAACCGTTAAAATTTGCAATAGCTAGCTGCATGGATCAGGACGAATAGGCGTGAAAATATCGAACTGACATATCACCGTCACATCTGCCCAACTCATCTGCCCAACTCTGCGTTTTCAACCCTGCTCCTGAGTCGCCTCCAAGTCCCATGCCCGACACTCTTCCCCTGCTGATCTTGATTGACGGCCATTCGCTTGCCTTCCGGTCGTACTATGCCCATGCCAAAAATCGCGAGGGTGGCCTGCGGACAAAAACGGGGATTCCCACCAGCGTCTCGTTTGGGTTTATGAAGGCGCTGCTCGACACGATGGAGCAAGAGCAGCCGGAGTCTGTGGCGATCGCCTTCGACCCAGCGGCACCCACCTTTCGGCACGAAGCCGACTCCACCTACAAAGAAGGCCGACCCGACGCCCCAGAAGACTTTTTGCCCGACTTACTCAACCTGCGGGAACTGTTGCTGTCGCTGAACCTGTCGATTTTTTCGGTGCCGGGATATGAAGCCGATGATGTGATTGGGACGCTGTGTCGCAAGGCCATGGGCGAGGGCTACCGGGTCAAGGTGCTAACGGGCGATCGCGACATGTTCCAGCTGATCGACCCCGACGAGCGCACCAGCATTCTCTACCTCAGCACCACGTTTGGCAAAAGTACTCCGCCGCCCCGCGAATTTAAGTCCGAGCAAGTCAAAGACAAAATGGGCATTTTGCCCGCGCAGGTGGTGGACTACAAAGCCCTGTGCGGCGACGCCTCCGACAATATCCCTGGCGTCAAAGGCATTGGCGACAAAACTGCCGTCACCCTGCTCACCACCTACGGCAACTTGCTCAATATTTACGATCACCTAGACGAGATTAAAGGAGCCGTGCGCCAAAAGCTGGAAGCCGGGAAAGATTCTGCCCTGCACTCTCAGTACCTGGCTCAAATTCACATGGACGTGCCCGTTGCTATTGACTTGGCAGCCTGCAAACTGCGTGAATTTGATGACGAAACCGTGGTGCCTCTGCTCGAAAAGCTGGAATTTCGCTCCTTTCTCAATCGCCTACAAAAGCTTCACGGTCAGTTCAGTGGCGCGAGTGATCTGAATGGCGATCGCACCGACACAGTTGCTCCCACTGGAGAACCCGCTGCCCAGTCCCCTGCCCCCCGGATCTACGAATCCGAAGACCTGTGGTTTTTCAGCCCCGAAGATACCGCTACATTTCAGCAATATACCCAGGCGGCGATCGCTCCCCAAATCATTGACACGCCTGCCAAGCTAGCCGAACTGATCGCCACCCTGCAAGCCTGCACCCATCCCGTCGCCTGGGACACCGAAACCACCTCTTTGGAACCTCGCGATGCCGACCTGGTGGGGATTGGCTGCTGCTGGGGGGATGGAGCCAGCGACGTCGCCTACATTCCCACTGGCCATACGCAGGGCAGCAATTTGGACAAAGCCACCGTCTTACAGGCGCTGCGTCCCATTTTAGAAAACGCCACCTATCCCAAAGCGCTGCAAAATGCCAAATTCGATCGGCTGATCTTACGCTGCCAGGGCGTTGAGCTAGCAGGCGTTGTGTTTGACACCATGCTGGCCAGCTATGTGCTAAATCCAGAAGCCACCCATAACTTGGCCGAACTAGGGCGAAAACATCTCAACATCGATGCCCAAAGCTACGACCAGCTAGTGCCCAAAGGTAAAACGATCGCCGACCTGGACATCTCCAAAGTGGCGGTTTACTGCGGCACCGATGCCTATAGCGTGTTTTGCCTCTTGCCCATCTTTCAAGCCGATCTGGCGCTAGTCCCTCGGGTCAATGCCCTACTGCTGGACGTAGAGCAACCGCTGGAACCCGTGCTGGCAGAGATGGAATTTACGGGCATTCGGATCGATCAGGCATATCTAAAGGAATTTTCTAGAACCCTGGAGATTGACCTTAGATCTTTGGAAGCGCGTGCCCATGAGGCGGCAGGGGAACCTTTCAACCTGGCGTCACCCAAGCAGCTGAGCGAATTGCTGTTTGAAAAGCTGAAGCTCGACAAGCGCAAGTCGAAAAAGCGGGCGACGGGCTATTCTACCGATGCAGCCACGCTGGAAAAGCTTCAGGGTGACCATCCTGTGGTGGACTTTGTGCAGGAGCACCGCACCCTGTCGAAGCTGAAATCGACCTATGTGGATGCGCTGCCGGCATTGGTGCGTCCCGACACTCAGCGGGTGCATACGGATTTTAATCAAACGATTACGGCCACGGGCCGGCTGTCGTCGTCTAATCCCAATTTGCAAAATATTCCCATCCGCACCGAGTTTAGTCGCCAGATTCGCAAGGCGTTTATTCCGCAAGACGGCTGGCTA
>JAYUYI010000592.1:0-3225 GCA_043752545.1 Thermoleptolyngbya sp. | reverse complement strand
CTGGATCACAATGCTGTACATGCTGCCGATTCAAGCAGGCGATCGCCCAGTCGTGATCATCTCTATCGTCGCGCTGCTGCTGTTGAGCCTGGGCACAGCAGTGTTACTGGGTCGCGGCTGGAGCGCTCAGTGGAAAATTGAGCAAAATCATCTGCCCCTGGCCAGTTTGAGCGGGTTTGTCGTGGGGGCGATCGCACTCTTTCTTGGCATTACTTATGGGCTAGAGCGAGATGTCACCAGCGCTTTTCGCTACAACTTTGTCTATTTCCCGGCTGTGGTGGTGCTAATGGGCGGAGCGATCGCGCATCACTGGCAGCAGCGGGGCAAATGGCTCGTGATTTTGATCATTGGGCTAAGCTGTGTCGGTGCGGTGACGGTGGTGACTAATCTGGGCTACCAGAAAACCCATCGCCCCGACCTAGTGGTGCAGGCCATCCAAGCCGAGTCTCACGGCAATGTGCTGGTGGCGATCGCCCATCGCACCCACGGGCAAACGGGCAGACTGATGGGCATTGCCCACGACTGGCAACGTCACCCCAGCCCAACGACCCCCGTGCAGTTTTTACTGGCACACCAAACACCCGACCCCCAAACCGCGCTGACCAGTTTGCAGCGCGCCCTAAAGACTCAACCGCGCCCCTTTGACCTATGGCTAATTAACGTCGAAACAATTGCTCCTAAACCGCTGCGCCAACTGCTGACCCGCCAAGCCTGCACCACCCGAGCCGATAGCCGCTCCGTAGATGGCTACCGTTACCGACCCTATGCGTGTGCTCCCCAGGGATAGATTTACAGAAATGCTTGCAGTCGTTGCACCAACTGATTGGCAGACACCACCCCTTCAATCCGTTCAACAGGTTGTCCTTGTTTGAACAGCACCAGCGTTGGGAGCGACTGGATTTGGTGCTCAGTGGCCAGAGCGGGATAGTTGTCGGTGTTGATCTTGACGACCCGCACCTGATGCTTCATTTGGGCACTAACGTCGGCTAAAATCTTTGCCATCATTTGGCAAGGGCCACACCAAGGGGCATAGAAATCCACCAAGATCGGCAGGTCTGACGTGGCGAGCAGGTCTTGGAAACTTTTAAATTCTTGCTTGACTGCCATGTTGAGTTAACCCAATTCAATAGGCTGACGTCTCGATCCTAATGCAGATTTTGGAGAGCGTGGGGAGACGTCCCAAATGCCTTAATATGATTTCTGGACTTGAGTCAGCCCGTCAGTCAGCGCGGCGGCTAGACACCGGGCTAAAGTTCCAAATCTAGCGTTTGCGAGACAGAAAACTATGGCGGCAACAGCACAGCGGTTAGACGGGAAAGTGGCGATCATAACTGGCGCATCGCGGGGGATTGGGCGGGCGATCGCGCTCTCCTTAGCCGCCGATGGTGCCCATGTAGCAGTAAACTACGCCAGCTCTAGCGCCGCTGCCGATGCGGTAGTTGCCGAAATTGTGGGGTTGGGCAAGCAGGCGATCGCCCTCCAAGCCGACGTGTCTAAGGCCGACCAAGTCGAAGCCTTGTTTAGCGCTGCCATGCAGAAATGGGGCAGAGTAGACGTGCTGGTCAACAATGCAGGCATCACCCGCGACACGCTCTTACTGCGGATGAAGCTAGAAGACTGGCAGGCCGTAATTGACCTCAACCTCACCGGGGTATTTCTCTGCACCCGCGCCGCTAGCAAAATTATGCTGAAGCAAAAATCTGGCCGAATTGTCAACATTAGCTCTGTCGTGGGTGAGATGGGCAACCCCGGACAGGCCAACTACAGCGCGGCAAAAGCAGGCGTGCTGGGCTTCACCAAAAGCGTCGCCAAGGAACTGGCCAGTCGTGGCATTACCGTAAACGCCGTTGCCCCTGGTTTCATCGCCACCGACATGACCCATGATGTCAAAGCCGACGATATTCTCAAATTCATTCCTCTGGGGCGCTACGGGCAGCCAGAAGAAGTCGCAGGCTTGGTCGCCTTCCTAGCCGCCGATCCAGCGGCTGCATACATGACTGGACAGGTAATTAACGTCGATGGCGGCATGGTGATGGCCTAGCGCTATGGCTCGGGGACTATAGCTCGGGGCAAAGCAGCTCCAGTTGGCTGAATTGCCCGGTACCGCTACCTCAATGCTGATGCAGAAGCCGATTAGAGACTGACGTGAAGCGGCAAGACGATGTGGCGATCGCGATCAATCGACAGCCAGCCCTCTTCCCGCAATTGGCTAATCAACCGCGTAATCGTGACGCGAGTGGTGCCAATCGCATTGGCCAGCTGCTGATGTGTCAGCCGCACCCCCAACCGAGTCCCCTCAGAGGTTGGTTGTCCCACTTCTCGCTTCAACAACATCAACAAATGCCGCAGCCGATCTTCGACGCGGCGATATCCCACCATTGCCAGAATCGCCTCCGTTTGCCGCAGCCGCCGTGCCATATGCTGAAAAATGCCTTGAGCCAGCGCGGGCGATTGCTCCACTTCGGCCCAAGTCAACCGCATCAAATCCACGTCCGAAAGTGCTGTGGCATGATACGGACGAATCAGCGTTAACGGCAACCCAAACGGCATAGAGGCACACGCTAAACCTAGCAGAGCCTCATCTCCGGTGTCATAAAACGTTCCAAGCTGCACAACCCCCCGACAAACAACCCAGATTTCGTGGGTCGTAATGGGGATATTTTGTCCGCTACGGAAAGGATGCATGACTCTGTCTTGATAAAGCCGCTCTAATAAAAGACGCAAGTCAGACTCAGGGGCAACGTCGAGGGCAAAGGATTGTAGCATGTTGGGGCTGAATCTCCATGTTTGCCACTACTCTAAGCCCCAGATCTAAAGAAGAGGTAATTTATAGATTGGGAACGGGTTAAGGTTTAGTTATGATGGGATCTTCAGCCCTGCGATCGCCCCGCTGCGATTCAGTTCGAGGTTGAAATCTGCTCTAGGGCTTTACTTTAATTCAGAAATCATCCTTAACAAGATCCCCAGTATTTTTCAAAGTCCCTCAAACAGCCGCTAGAATAGGGAGAAGTTTGGTGCTTTTTAGAGATCAGAAGTTGATTTCCTTCACCCCCTTCACAACGGGCTAAACTCAGGTTTTAATTTGCTTAACCGCTGCGCGATCGCCTGCGTCGAGTTTCACAAGTATTTTCTACCCCCCATGACGACCCTGAAGGCTATCAGCATCTTGAACATCCCTTCTAAGCAATCGCCTGTTTTTTCTATTCTGCGCCGCCTACGACCAGC
>JAYUYI010000591.1:0-3230 GCA_043752545.1 Thermoleptolyngbya sp. | reverse complement strand
CGAGCAAAAAAGCGCCCGTTGTCCCCCCTGTTATCCTCAGGGGCACTGGACTAAATGCGACGGCTCTCACCCGCCCGGTATGGCCTTCGAGAATATTCAGGCATTCTCCGGTGACGATATCCCACAAACGAATGCTGCGATCGTCGCCACTGCTAGCAAGGAGTCTGCCGTCGGGGCTAAATGCGATCGATAAGACGCGTTTGCTATGGCCTACTAAACGCGTGAGACATTCTCCGGTTTTGCGATTCCAGATGCGGACTGTCTTATCGCCGCTGCCGCTGCCGATCAGGCTACCGTCGGGATTGAAGGCAACGGACTGGATCCAGTTGGTATGATCGTGCAGTGTTTTGACGCAGGCTCCGGTGTGAATATCCCACAGCCGCAGGGTATGGTCGGCACTACCCGCCAGCAGAAAGGCTCCATCGGGGCTGAATGCCACCGATCGCACCCAGCGGGCACAGCCTTCAAAGGTGCGTAGGCACTGCGCTGTATCAACGTTCCATAGCTTCACACGCCGATCGGCACTGCCACTGGCTAACAGTTCTCCTTGGGGGGCAAAGGCTACACAGCGCACCCAGTTGGAGTGGCCTAGCAGGGTTTGTAGGTGGCTGCCCGTCTCCACATCCCACAGCCGCAGCGTTGCGTCCGAGCTAGCGGTGGCCAGACGGCGGCCATCGGGACTAAAGCGCACGGAGCGAACGCAGTCGGTATGCCCTTCTAAGATGTGCAAGCACTGGCCGGTGGCCACATCCCACAGCCGAGCGGTGGTGTCGGCACCAGCGCTCGCGAGCAGTTGACTGTCGGGACTAAAGCTGAGCGATCGCACCCAATCGGTATGCCCCGTCAATACATCGAGGCAGGCTCCAGTGGCCACATCCCACAGGCGAATCGTTTGGTCTTCGCCAGCGCTAGCCAAAATTGGCCGCCGCTGCGGATCTACGCCAAAATCAACCGAACGAACGCGATCGCCATGCCCTTGAAAAACCCGCAAACACTCGCCACTCGCCGCATCCCACAGCCGCACCGTTTGATCGGCGCTGGCACTGACAATCAGCGTCCCGGTGCGGTCAAAGCGCACAGAGCGAATCCGCCCCAGATGCCCCCGACAGACGCGCAGGCATTGCCCCGTATGAATATCCCAAAGTCTCAAGGTGCAGTCTCCACTGCCGCTCACCAACAGCGGTGCCGTGGGATGAAACGAGATAGAGCGCACCCAATCGTCGTGTTTGGAGCAAATCAGGCAGAGCGTGCCGTCCTTGGTTTGCCATAACCGCACCTGACCACTCGCATCACCCGTAGCCAAGAGCGTGCCATCGGGGCTAAATTCAACGGCAGAAACCGGGCCGAGGGTTTCCGAAAACACTGATTTGCTTAAGTCTGCTTGGGTAAAATCGACGTTGTGCAGATTCACTTCCGGTAAATATGCCTGCTGCACCACCAGCCGAGAAAAGTCATACCCGCTCAGGTCTGCCTTGAGATAGCAGAGCAGGTTGATCACATTGCCAGCCGCATACCCGGTGGAGAACTGAGCGTTGCTTCTGAGCACGGTTAACAGCCGATTTAGGTATTCTTGGAGCACAGGCAAGCTGCGCAGATGATTTAATAGCGTCAATTCTAATGGTTTTAAGATCGTACGAATCTGAGATTCTCGGGCATAGTCGGGTGCTTGGGCTTTCATCAGCGCATGGCTTTGCAGCAGCCTGGGGCTTTGGGTCATAATTTCGCTGCACAGCTGACGCAGCAGATTGGCGGTCACATATTGCATCACCACAGGTTGCAATGAAAAAAACGCATCGTCCGAGCGTTCAATTAGCGATCGCTGATGTAGCTCTTGAATCGCCGCTAGCAATGCAGCAAACGCCACAGGTGGCTCAAAGTTGGGCAGCAATTCTTCGGCAGATACCGGTTCTCGCTCCAGCGCTAGCCAATACATCACCTGCTGCTCTAACCCAGACAGCCGTTCAAACTGAATGTTGAGCAAATCGCCAATCCGCCGCAGCACAAAGCTATTACTCTCCAGAAATTTGGAGATATTATGACCAAAAAACTGCTCAATATTTGAGGTCGCAATCTTTAGCATCAAAGGATTGCCGACATAGGACTTGATCAGCGTTGTCCAATCTTGCTCCGATCCTTCGAGCGCACCTTGAGCCTGAATGAAGGCACGACTAGCTGGTTCACTGAGTCCACCTAATGAAAAGATCCGAAATCTCGAATTTTCTAACGTGACAAACTCATCGGGGCGCTGCCGACCAGCCAAGACCAAACAGCTATTGTGTCGCCCAATTGCCACCCAGCCTAGCAGCATGCCATAGTCACTGTAGCCTTGGCGGTAATAGCCCGGACGAGCCGTCGGATAGTCTTCTAGCTCGGTGCCATCTTGCAAAATTGATTCAATGTTGTCTAAGACAATCAAACAACGGTGTTGCCGCAGGTATTTTTGAAAGGTATTTAGACTAAAGTCGGTTGCTTCTTGGTTCGACAATACCTGAATCAAATCGGCCACCAGTTCAACCAACGGTGGCGCATTGATCAGCGATCGCCAAATCACAAATTCAAACTGGTCTTGAACTAAGTCTGTTAGCTTGATCGATAGCGTGGTTTTGCCAATGCCGCCGCTGCCCGAAATCATCACCAGACGATAGCGATCGCGCACAACCCACTGGGTCAGGCGTTCCAATTCGTCATCCCGCCCATAAAACGCAGGCAGTTCGGGTGCGTCCCCCCAATCTATCGCGGTATTAGAAACCGAGTGTTCGACCGCCGGACTGGGCGTCGTAAAATCGGTGGGGGTGAAGTCGAGTTTAAAGGCGTTGAACAGCCGCTCCAAGGAACGGCGATCGCTCCTTTCTTGCCCCAACACTTTGGCAACAGTGCCCGGATCAAGCGCCGCGCGATCGCCCATCTCTTCGAGCGAGGGGCGTTTGCCCAGCTGATTTTGCTCAGCTTGAATCGTCACCTCAAGTTTCTGCTTACCTTGGGCAGTCAAAATTACACCACGGCTTCTGCGTCGTGAACTCTTAATAGTCATCGATAGTTGGGGGCAATGCTAAAGGCAACATTGAATCATCGGTAGCCGCAATGAATGCGAGGGAATGCCAAATTAACGATTGGCAAGTTAGGGCAGCTGTTATTTGACGCGATATGCAACTTTTAATCCGCCCTCATCCCCCTTTCTTGAATGCCCTTTGGGCTATACCCCTTCTCCCACAAGGGGAGAAGGGGAGTGA
>JAYUYI010000590.1:0-3243 GCA_043752545.1 Thermoleptolyngbya sp. | reverse complement strand
ATTTCTGGCGCAAACCTGTGGGGCAAGCTCAAAACGGTGAGCCAAATTGCGGCGATCGCTCTCCTGATCTGCCCATTAACGGCGTCCAGCGCCTACAGCCTGGTGGCATTTTGGCTCGCTGTAGCCCTAACGCTCATCTCAGGCGCAATCTATCTGTTTCCATCCCAACAGCGGGCTTAATCCGCTAGCGCTTCCAACTCGGGAGCGGCATCGGCGCTAATCCAAGCAATTTGGCGAATGCGGCGATCGCGGGCAGATAGGCGTACCGCATCGGCGCTAGCCAGCCCACTTAGCTCCACTTCTACCCGCATTGCGGGGGTCGCATCTCGAATGGTTTGGGCATAGGCAAACGCCGCCGCATAGGCGCTGGCGGTAGTGGGGACGACTAACCAATCGCTGGGTGGGGTGTCTTGCGGCAGCTGTTCGGTGGGCAACAGCACCTGATGCAGGTCTTCAATGTTAAAGGTGAAGCCAATGCCGGGATTAGTCACCCCTTGCGGATGATATAGCCCCAAAAGCTGGTCGTAACGCCCACCCTGTGCCAAAATGCGTTGCCCAGACGCATGACTGCTAATGGCTTCAAACACAATACCTGTGTAGTAATCGAATGTTTGAATCAGGCTCAGGTCTAACACCAGCGCCGGAGCAACCCGATGTTCACTGGCAAAGCTGGCTTGCAGTAGCTCAATTAGGGCTTTGAGGGTGTTGACCGTCGCGCGCTGGGTGGCATCCAAGTCTAGGCTAGACACCTGCTGCAACACGTCTTCTGGACGACCCCGCAAGTCGAACAAAAACAGCGCCCTCGCCTGGAGTGTAGGGCTAAGGGGCAATGTTTCGAGCTGCATCCGGTTGAGGTGGGCGATCGCCCGCCGCACGGGTTCGCGCTGGCTGTCGGGGAAGGTAGAGAGGAGCGATCGCGTCAGTCCTGCATCACCCAATACCAAAAACCAGTCGCTTAGCCCTAGATTTGTCACGCAGTCTGCCAACAGCAGCAGCACTTCCGCATCGGCTCCCACCCCACCTGCGCCCAACAGCTCCACCCCTGCCTGGTAAAACTCTTGCTGGCGTTTAAAGTTGCCCCGATTTGCCCGCCGAAACACGTTCGCGTTGTAATAAAACCGCTGAGGGGATGTAAAACCCGCCATCCGCGTGGCTGCTGCTCGGGCGATCGACGCCGTCAACTCAGGTCGCAGCCCCAGAGCTTCATCATCGCGATCTTGCAGTTGCAGCACGGTAGAGCGCTGCACCGCCCCCCCAGCCATCAGCGTATCTAAACGCTCTAGCGTAGAGGTGATAATCCGGTGATATCCCCAGCCGTGGAATACCTGCTGGAGCCGATCTTCAATCCAGCGCTTTTGAGCTACATCCAGCGGAAATAGATCTTTTGCACCAACAGGGGGTTGATACACCATTATTTTTTCTTACCACCAAATAAACCAAACAATCCCCCGCCCGACTGGGGCTTTCCTTTAGTATCGGGCTTAACGGCTTTGGATTTAGCGGCGTTTGGGTCGATCTTACCCTTGGCTCCCGCTGCTTGAGCTGTCCCGGTCGAGGCCGCCGCCGGGTCTGCTCGCCGCAGTCCTTCTTGAGCCGTCGCGTCTTGTGGATTAAGCTCTAACGCCTTACGAAAATGGATTTTTGCCATCGTAGACTGGTTTGACTGCAAATATACCGCCCCTAACCGGCAATGAATGGTGCCATTTTTGGGCGCAATTAGCAATGCATCTCTTAGTTCTTTGATTGCGCCTGGGTAGTTTTGACGGGCTTCTAACTCTTGGGCGCGGCGCAAATAGGACGTGAGCACCGCTTCACGAGTTGCAGGAGTTTTGGGAATTGACTGAGGCGCTGCTCCCTCTTTCCTCGAAGAGGTGCCTGCTGCTGCATCGGTTGTTCGCTGCGACACAGCGGTAGGGAACTCGCCCTTACCTGCTTTGCGCATGAGATAAACCAGGTTGAGTTCGCTGATCCGCCCGGTCAATACGAGTGCTCGTTCCAGATGGTTGTACTGTTGTTCTGCCAACTCTTTGACGGCTTTGCGATAGGCTGTGTCAATATCACCCATTGGTGCTGCTGCTAGCTTACGGGCTTCATCGCTACTTAGGACTACAGTTTCTTGCTGCCGCAGCGCCTGTTGCCCTTTGAGCTTCAAAAGCAAGATGTATTCTGTGTAGTTTTTTTCTTTTGATAGCTTCTCGTACGATGGATTCACCAGCTTCGACAAAAATTCTTCGGCGCGCTTCCGTTCTACTTCACCCGACTTTGCACAACTGTCAGGATGAAGACGTTGAGCCAGTTTGAGATACTTTTTTCGCATATCCTTGGGTTCGGCATCTACCGGAACTCCTAAGACCGCGTGGTGATCGGTAAAGTCTAACCCAAACAGCCCGGACTGTATCGTAAACGACATGCGCTTCTCAACTGAACTTAGCCTAAGTTCTTTACAGTTTACTTCGCCTCATCGACTTGTGGGCGGTTGGCTGGGGTGAATTCCGACAAAGGTTGAATCTGGCCTAGTTCGTGGCTGAGGGCATGATGGATTTGGCCGTTGGTGGCTAAAATGCGGCCTGTGTTGAGGTTAAATGCACCGCCATCATAGGCCGTCACCGTGCCCCCCGCTTCTTCCACTAGCACCACGCCTGCGGCCAAATCCCACGGCGATAAGCCTCGTTCCCAATAGCCATCTAGCCGCCCACAGGCCGTGTAGGCCAGGTCGATGGCCGCAGACCCGCCCCGGCGAACGCCCTGGGTGATGTGAGTGAGATGGCAAAATTCAGCGTAGTTGTTGTCGGGGGTTTCACGGCGGTCGTAGGCAAAACCTGTAACCAGTAGGCTTTTGGCTAAAGTAGCAGTGCCAGACACCTGAATGGGAGTTCGGTTACGGGTGGCTCCTAACCCTTTGGCCGCGCGGAATAGCTCTTGCCGAAATGGGTCATATACCACTCCAACTTGGGGCACGCCTTCAATGAGCAGCCCAATTGAAACGGCATAGAAGGGATATTGATGGGCATAATTGGTGGTGCCATCTAGGGGATCGATCGCCCACAAAAATGGATTGCTGCGATCGCCAATCTGCCCCGATTCTTCGGCTAACACCGCATGGTTTGGAAAATGCCGCTCCAGAATTTTCAACACCACGGCTTCGGAGGCTTTATCCGCCTCTGTGACCAAATCTCCCGGTCGCCCTTTCTCCTGAACATCTTCTAACTTGCCCCAATAGCGTTGCAGCACCGCCCCTGCGGC
>JAYUYI010000589.1:0-3261 GCA_043752545.1 Thermoleptolyngbya sp. | reverse complement strand
CTGACGTGGCCAAAATAGCCCAACAAAACAGCGGCATCTGATCCCACTTGAGGCTGGGTACCCGCATCAGCAAGATGGTCACGATGAAGTTGAGCGATCCCAAAATCGAGGAGCTGCCGACAAAGATGATTGCCAGAATCCACATGGACTGCGCCGTATTGGCGGTGATTTCGCTCAGGGGCGGGTACGATGTCCAACCCGACTGGGCACCGCCAAAGAAAAAGCTGCCCAACAGCAGCGCCCCAGCCGGAGGGTTGAGCCAGAAGGCGATCGCATTTAGCTTGGGGAACGCCATATCCCGTGCCCCAATCATCAGCGGGATCAGGTAATTGCCAAACCCGCCAATGGCAGCAGGCACAATCCACAGGAAGATCATGATTGTGCCGTGATTGGTCAAAAATGCGTTGTAAAGGGTTGGATCAATAAAGTCGGGGTCGGGCGTTGCCAGCTCGGTGCGCATCGCCACCGCCATCAGGCCGCCAATCAGGTAAAAAACAAACGACGTCACCAGGTATTGGATCCCAATCACCTTGTGGTCTACGTTAAATGTGAAATAGTCGTACCACTTCCACGGCGCATGAGCGGGAACATGCTCGATATGAAGGGTGGGAATTTCGAGGGGAATTTGAGCTTGCGTCATAAACGAGAGAGAGGAATTTAAGAGTGCAGGAGCCGAGGAATCTAGAGGTGCTGATCATAGGCCAGTAGGCTGTCATCTAGGCAGTTCATGCCGGGGATCACGCTAGTCCGCCACCATTGCAGGCATCATGGTGTGATCGGTATGCAGATGCGATAACGCGTCTGCCTTGACATCCAGCTCGTTGGCGTAGGGCGTGAGGAACTCGGTATCGGTTAAGTTTGCAGGGTTGACAGCAACCACCGCGTTTGGATTCTGTTGTTGCGCTACTTGGTTTTGAGTCAACCAGGTATCGTACTCTTCTGGGCTTTGAACAATGACCTGCGATCGCATCCCACCGTGGTAGCTGCCGCACAGTTCGGCACAGACAATCGGGTAAGTCCCTATCTTATTGGCCTTAAACCGTAACCCCGTTTGTTGACCAGGCAGGGCATCTTGCTTTAAGCGAAACTGGGGAACCCAGAAGGAGTGGATTACATCTTGAGCCATCAAGTTGACCTGCACATCCTGATTCACCGGCACATGCAGCTCACCCGCCGTAATGCCGCTGTCGGGATAGTTGAAAATCCAGGCGTACTGCATCCCCGTCACATTTACCACCACCTCCGCCTGACCATTCGGGTCATCGGGGTTGGCTCCAAAGCCGTACTTGGGCGTGAAGGCAGGTTTGGCAGCATTTGGGGCGGGCAAGAGCGGCACCATGTCGCCCGCCATGGGAGCCTCTGTGGCAGGCGCTTGCGCCACCACTGCCGACACATGGCTATGGGAAATCATGCTGTGGCTGCTGGGATCAAAGCCGCCCATTTCTTGGAAAATCTGGACGCTATAGATGCCCAAACCAATCACCAAAATCGACGGGATAGCGGTCCAGAATGCCTCTAGCGGCAGATTTCCGTCAACTGGAATGCCATCGGTATCGTCACCCGCGCGGCGACGATATTTGACTAAGAAAAATACGATTGCTCCCTCAACCACCAAGAACAGCGCTGTTGCGATCGTCATCATGACGTTGAACAACCCATCTACTAGGGCAGCTTGTTCCGACGCCTGTTCTGGCATCAATCCATGATTCTGACCAACCCAGAAACTGATCACGGTTACCAGAATGCCTGCGGTTAGGGTGAGGAGGAACGCTGGAATTTGTTTCATGAACTGTCTCAAGGGTGCGAAGTAAGCCGCCTCAGCGACTCACGGGTGTAGAAAAGTTAATCTTAGACGCCGATTCATCGTTTTGCAGAAAGGCCATTTTTGCAAAAAAAATCAAGTAAGCTTTTGCAAAAAATCGAGTTAAGCATGGACGGATGAATGGCATCATTAATATCCTGTCTTCTATATGTCTTACCACTTGAATCTGGTGAACCTGGCAAAACTTCTGATTTGTTTCACATAACGCTAGATTAGCGGTTATTTTCTGCATAAAGAGCGACAAAACTCCGTCAAAGACAGACGTTTCCACACCGATGGCGTTGCAATTCTTAACAATGCAGTTCTTAACTTTGCAGTTTAAGCGTGCCGTATGGGTCTGAACAGTTGCCCCACCTCAGGAGCCTACTGTGTACATACAAGTCGAGCCTAACCCCCCTTAAAAAGCTACGGTGTACACACCAGTCCCTAAAGCCAACAGCCTCGTTCCTCAGGCTCTGCCTGGGAACGTAGATTCGGAGGCTCTGCCTTTTCTCCGATGAAGCGGCAGAGCCGCTACCCGGCATTCCCAGCCTCCTGGCTGGGAACGAGAGGAATCCTACGCAAGAGGGTGGTTCATCGGTCTGAGCCTAACTTCCCTGCCGTGGATTCCGTCGTGCGGTAAGATTGTCTCTGCTGAAAGGGGGAGCAATTTGCCCTAATTTTATGGCGTTTGCATACGTAGTCGGTTTAGGAGCTTCGGGAATTGCCGCCGCGCGGTTGCTGAAACAGGAGGGGTGGCAGGTCACCGTCAGCGATGCTAACGACTCTGAGGGACTGCGGCAGGTGCAACAAGACTTGGCAGCAGCGGGGATCACGGTGCTGCTGGGGGATCGATTTGAGCCAGATGCCGCTCAGATGCAGCGGATTGTGGTCAGTCCTGGGGTGCGTTGGGATCTGCCAGCCCTGGTGAAGGCTCGGGAACTGGGCATTGAAACTATCGGCGAGATGGAGCTGGCATGGCGATCGCTCTCTAGTTCTCCCTGGATTGCAATCACGGGCACGAACGGCAAAACCACCACAACCTCCTTGATTGCGGCGATCTTCCAGACGGCTGGACTAGATGCCCCGGCCTGCGGCAATATTGGCTATGCGGCCTGTGAGGTGGCGCTGCGCGATCGCTCGATCCCCGCCCCGGATTGGGTGATCGCCGAAATTAGCAGTTACCAAATCGAGGCGGCTTCTACGCTTTCACCCACCATTGGCATCTGGACTACGTTTACGCCCGACCACCTGAATCGGCATTACACGCTAGAAAATTATTACAGGATTAAAGCAGCCCTGCTCACCCAGTCGCAGCACCAAGTCATTAATGGCGATGATCCCTACCTACGGCAGCATGCCCTCAATCAATGGCCAGACGCCTGCTGGATCAGTGTGGTGGGTAAAGAGCAGCTGGCAGGCCACCCAGAGCGGGGAGCATACCTGGAAGACGGCTGGGC
>JAYUYI010000588.1:0-3263 GCA_043752545.1 Thermoleptolyngbya sp. | reverse complement strand
GCCCCGCTGGTTTCAATTTGATCTGTCGCGGGGGCTATTACTCGTCGGCACCGTTGGCACCTTTGTGGAAGTGGTGCAGGGAGATGCGATCGGCATTGTGGCAGCCGGGGGGCTGACTGCCCTAGCCGGACTCCAGATTTGGCGCAATGGCCGCAGTTCTCAACTGGAACTCGCTGCCGATGAAGCCGCCATCAAAGTAGCCAAACAGCGCGGCTATGCTGAAACTGATGCGGCTCGGAGTTTGCTCAGCGCCATTGAAGCCACCGCCAAAATTGAGAACCGCTTTGGGCTAGATTTTGTCGAACTATTGCGCTGCCAAAACCTGCGGGCGATCGCCGGACTGTCAGGCGTGAGCGTGCCCGATAATCTGAGGCAAGAATAAGCAATTCGTCTTACTCTGCCTCTGCCGCATCAGCTCGTTCCGCATCATTCATTGCCTGAATTGCCAGCAGCAGTTCCTCTTCCTGCTGTTCAAATTCTGCTTCGGGTAAGTCCCCCATATCAAACGCAAGTTGCAGTGACAGCAGCTGCTTTTTCAGGTTGTCTTTTTCATTCAGCTGTGGCTCTGCCTGCTCCAAAATTTTTCCAGCAATCCAGTTCATGCCAGTAATAGGAGCGAGGACGGGTGCGAAAAGGAGGTCGAGGAACATAGGGGGAAAGGGTGAAGGATGAGGGATGAAGGATGGGGGTAGGGACGAAGCATTGGGTCAGTCTGTCTCGGTTGATCCGGGATATGTTGGCCCAATGCTTCGCCCTGTCAGGGATGTGTTGGCTCAATGGTCGGGGATGTGTTGACTCAATGCTTTGTCCTAACGGGGGCGATCACGACTCGTCGATGTTCGCGAAGTTATAGGGTGCGGTAAAGTTGTTGTAGCGGATTTTTAGGCGTTCGTTGAAGTGTTTGTCTAGTTGCTCTACGTGGTGCCCAAAGTTGGGTTCGCTGTCCCATGGAATTAGGTAAGCGGTGTTGTAAATCATGGTATCGGTGAGCAAATCGTTATCGACGCTTGCCGGTGTCAGTGGACTTAGGGTGCCCTGAAAGGCTTGAATGATCGATTGTTTGCGCTGTTCCATTGCCCGTTCAATGCTTTGGCCAATCCGCACCACTTCATCCATGCTGAGGGTTTTACCTTCGAGCCTGTCGCGTTCTGCCCGCAGCAGCTCGTTTTCTTGCAGCAACGTTTCCAGTTCGCGATCGCTTTGCCAAAACACTTTGACACTGACTTCGCGCTGCCCGTCTAGCTGCGCAAATAGGTGTTGCAGCATGTCTCCTCTGGGCAAAATTAATTGCGATCGCACCGTTTCCCAATCGCTAATAATCAGGCCAAACTGCAACGGCAACAGCGTCCGAAAGCCGCGCTCCATGGCTTGCTCTAGCACCCGCTCATGACCCAACAAATGCTTCCGGCTGGTCAAATATCGCGCCTGTTGCGCCTCAGAATAGAGAAACACAAACCCGTCGAGCGTTGCCGTCTGCACAGGCTGCTGATCCAACCCAAGCAGGTCTAAATTCTGGGGTCCCGGTGCGGGGAAAATTCCATACAAATACAACCCATATCCCATAACTGACTCTATTGGGGGCAATTGCTTACCCCCAGTAGAGTACCCATCTCAGCCAGTCACCGCCCAACGTACGTAAGATGATACAGAGATCTTCATCCGTGAAAATGCCGTTGGTGCCGTTAGCGGCGCGATCGCCGTTTGGTGAGAATACTGACCATTTCAGCAGGATTGGCACCGGGCAGCAAGCCGCTCCAGTCATTGGCATTGGCCATCGGTCAAAAAACTGCGGGCAATCGGTGCATTGAACATGTCAATCATCGGGGTTCTCCTGCATTTGAAGTATGAACGGAAACCCCAAAAACCTAGCCACCCCGTTTCCATCGGAAAGTAGGGTGGCTAGAGAATGCTATCATTCCCGATTAGCCTCCATACTGCTATTACAGGTGGGGGTTAGCCGCTCAATGTTGTTCGTACCAATATTGAGCGGTGCTAGTTTTTTGGAGCGAAACGGGTTGCTCGACTCGGTAGTCGTGGACGCAACCTTAATCAGCAAGGACACGGGTATACTCGTGCCCTTGTCAATCAGTGAATTGCCAAATTGTGGAGGGCGATCGCTCCAACTGATTTGTGGTGCAAACGTGGCGAGCCAACCCGCATTGTGAGCGATCGCCCTCCGCTTCATCCATCCAACGGACTCCGCACTCCCAAACCGCCTCGGTTGAGCACGTGAGTATAAATCATCGTCGTTTTCACATCTTTGTGTCCCAACAAGTCTTGCACAGTGCGAATGTCGTAACCGTTTTGCAGCAGGTGAGTCGCAAAGCTATGGCGAAATGTGTGGCAAGACACACGTTTATTCAACCCTGCTAGCCACACAGCATCACGCAAGGCCCGCCATAAACCTGTTTCATGTAAATGGTGGCGACGGATTACCCCGCTGCGTGGATCGATTGAGAAACGCTCGGCGGGAAAAATATACTGCCAAATCCACTGACGCGCCCCGCCTGTATATTTTCGCTCTAAGGCAAAGGGCAAATATACAGCCCCGTAGCCCCGATCAAGATCTGTTGTATGCAACCGCTGCACTTGCTGAAGATGAGCTTCCAACGGCTGAATAAGGGTTTTGGGAAGCATCGTCACCCGACTTTCGTGACCTTTTGTATCTCGCAGTACAAGCTGATTTTGGGCAAAGTCAATATCTTTCACTCGTAACTGTAGCCCCTCTCGGAGACGCAAACCGCTGCCATAGAGCAGTTGAAGCACTAGCTTATGAACCCCGTGAAGGTGTTGAAATACGGACTGAACTTAGCTGGCAGTGAGCACCGTTGGTAAATAGCGCGATGGCTTAGCCCGAATCGCATCGACTCCAACTAATTCTTGATTTAAGACCACCCGATAGAGAAACACGATGGCGCTAAGAGCCTGATTTTGAGTAGACGCTGCAACCTGCTCTTGAACCGCTAAGTGAGTTAAAAATTGAGTGACCTCTGCCGTACCCATCTCCTGGGGATGGCGCTTGTTGTGAAATAAGATGTACCGCCAAACCCAGTAAACATAAGATTCCTCGGTGCGATAGGAGTAATGCTTGAGACGAATCGCGCCACACACTTGGTCTAACAGCTTCCTAGGACGGGCAGGCTCCATCGTTCAACTCTACAATACTAGTATCAAATACAACTTAAATAATACGCATGTACTAACAAAAGCAAAGCGGAAGATTTACGGATCTTTGCTGCCTATTTATCCCTGGGCAGGCTATT
>JAYUYI010000587.1:0-3275 GCA_043752545.1 Thermoleptolyngbya sp. | reverse complement strand
AAAATACGCCCCAAGCCAGTCGATAGTTAGCGTGGGGCGCAGTTTTAAGTTCGCCCAAACAGAGGAACCTATGAACAGAACTTAGTAAAGTTCTTCTTCTTGATGCGTCAGGATCGTAACGTCGGAGGTGGGGTAAGCCACACAGGTCAATACATAGCCGGCTTCGATCTGGTCATCATCTAAGAAGGATTGATCAGATTGGTCAACCGTACCTTCTTTGATTTTGCCAGCACAGGTGGAGCAAGCACCTGCACGACAGGAATAAGGTAAGTCAATTCCCTGTTCTTCAGCAGCATCAAGGATGTACTCGTCATCGGGAACTTCAATCGTCGTATTTAAGCCTTCGGCTTCGTTAATCAGCGTGACCTTAAACGTTGGCATGCAATAGTCCTCTCAAAATACTTGAAACGGCAGTAGGGGTTCACCCATTGCAAATCCTAAAGCTTAATCGCTCACCGGGTGACCCTATTTCTGATACTACGTGAAAACCTATAACCTGTAACCTGAGATCACCGCTGGGATGAATGGGATTCGTAATTAAAAACCACCGTTCGATCCTGAATTGCTTATATCTGCAAATTAAATCACCCCCATCAGGTATAAAAGATTCGCTCCTGTGACGGGAAAAAAGGAGGCATCTGGAATTGTCGCAACCCTAGGTAGTTTGGGTCGGAGCCCTGCTGCATCAGCGTCTCACTGCTGTCAACGGTTGCCGCCGTGCTTGAGCGATCGCCAGCACAGTGCGATAGTGAGTCATAAATCGGGAACGAGCGAGGCATTTTGTGAAAGTAGGGCTAGTAGGCACCGGGTATGCCGCCAAAGTGCGGGCTGAGGCATTTCAAGCGGATCCGCGATCGGATCTGATTGCGGTGGCGGGGCACAGTGCCGATAAAACAGCAGAATTTGCCCAGAGTTATGGAGCCGAGGTCGAAACCACCTACGAGGCTCTGATTCAACGGACGGATATTGACCTAGTCGTGATTGCTACGATCAACCGGGATCATGCGGCGATCGCACGGGCAGCGCTGAGCGCGGGCAAGCATGTGGTCGTGGAATATCCGCTAGCGTTGGCAGTTAGCGAGGCCAAAGAATTGCTGGCCTTAGCCCAAACGCAGCAAAAACTGCTGCATGTTGAGCATATTGAGCTGCTCAGTAGCATCCATCTGGCCATCCGCAGTGCCTTGCCGCAGATTGGTACCCCTTTTTACGTCCGCTACAGCGACCTCGCGCCCAAGCGACCTGCACCCGCTAAGTGGACGTATCAACTGGATTTGTTTGGCTTTCCCCTAGTGGGTGCTCTGTCGCGGCTAAATCGACTGATCGACTTATTTGGCGCAGTCAAAACAGTGAGCTGTCAGGCGTGCTACTGGTCAAAATCTGGAGCCATCAACGCCTACGATACCTGTCTGTGCACCGCTCAGCTCCGGTTTGTCAGCGGCTTGGTGGCAGATGTCACCTACGGTAAGGGAGAAGCGCTGTGGCAGGCTGAACGGACGCTGACCATTCATGGAGACCAAGGGGCGATCGCGCTCACTGGTGAAACGGGCACCTTGATCCAGCCCGACCATACCTCCCCGCTTGATCTGGGTAGCCGCCGAGGACTGTTTGCCCAAGATACTGCCCAGGTGCTGAATCATTTGCTGGACGGCGCGCCGCTTTACCTCACCCCCCAGGTGAGCCTCTATGCCCTCACGGTGGCAGATGCGGCGCGGCAGTCGGCAGAAACGGGAACCGTGATCACGCTGGCCTGATTCTTGCCTATCGTCCTAACAAATTGGGAAACTCCTCGCAGCCACCAGGGATAGTCGCGCGGGTTTTAGACCCGCCCCACGCACAGCAGTAGCAGCGCTGCTCTTGAGACATCCGTTTGGCATCGGTAAAGTCTGCATTTTCAACGACAGCTCCGGTATGTTCACCCGTTGCATAGTTCGGCACCAGGGTGCGGCTGCGCGGCGTGGCAGTTTGCACAACCCCATAGAACAATCGTGCTCCCTGCAAATCAGAGGCAGACAGATCCGCTTCGCAGAGAATTGTGCGGGAAAAATTGGCTTTCACCAGATCGCACTGGTTTAGATTGGCGCGAATTAGGTTGACATCTGTGAGGTCAGTCCAGCGCAGATCGGTTTTGGCCAGGTTGGCTCTAGCCAGCATCACACCTAGATCAATCACCCGAATCCCATACCGTCTGTCTTCTTGATAGCCACCAGAACCATCTAAAATGGCTCGCCCCAACAGGCGATCGCGTCTTAGCGGCGTCAGTAGTTTAGAGCGGGACAAGAACCGGATTACTTTAGCTTTACCGATTGCATCAATGCTGCTGAGAATCGCCGCTGTTCGACCTTCGGCGATCGCCCGCTCCTGAGGCCAGTCTTCTAGCAATCCGTCGGCATCTAATACCAGCTCTGAGATCCCTTGAAAGTAGGAATCAATCGTTTGCTGCTGGGTAATTAAATTCTGCTGAATCGTCAAATCTTTTGAAATCACATACTGTCGCCATGCCACATACACCGCCAGCACCGCAATCAAAATTTGCCCCACCGCTCCAATCACTTCGCCAGCGGAGCCGACTATGTCCCAATCTAGCCGTAGCAGCGATTCGGTGAGGCGACGACTTAACCCAGTAAACCTGACGAGGCCGACTAAGGCCACAACCACGCCCAAAACTGCTGCGGTAAACAGCCGCTGCTGCAATGACATCAGCTCGGTCACAATGGCCCATACGTCGCGCCATAGCACCTGCAGCGACAGCACCAGTGCCATCATCGACCCAGCAATCCCCAGCCAGGGCAGATTCACCACGATCCCCACCAGTGCTAGGGCGATCGCCAACAGCAGAACTAGCAGAAACGACGTTTGACGCTGAGCCGCTTGGCTGCGAGAAACGGTAGATGAGGTAGACGTATCGTAGTCGTGCAGGCTCGACAGTCCTCGGCTGGCCGTCGCTGCCGTAATCGACTGTTCTGCCGTTGGTTCGGCAGCGGCAGGCGGCAAGCTGGGCGCTGAATTAGCACTTTGCAGGGATGGCGTGCCCACCTGCGGCAAATTTGGATCTGGAGTCATGGCGGGTTGGCAGGTCAGACGGAAGAAAAGGCAACGGCTTCATTTTATAGCAACCCCAACAGAACAAAAATTCGGCACCTTTCCAAAGAAGGCACCGAACTGCTAATTTATTCTCCAGATTTTTCCTAAATTCCCAGTGAGGCAGAGGGAATGGTAGTGGTGTAATCAGGTCGCAGTGCCTCAGCAGATTCGGGAGCCTCACGCTGCACCTGACC
>JAYUYI010000586.1:0-8097 GCA_043752545.1 Thermoleptolyngbya sp. | reverse complement strand
TGCTTGAGATGCAGCACCGATCCGGGCAGCAAACTCACGGCAGAGGCCAGCCGATCGGGACTAGTGCGATAGCGCTCCAACCGACCTGATTTCAGCATGTATAGCGCTGTCGGCGGCGTGTCTTCGAGCACCAAGCGGCGATTTTCCGCAACCTGCTCGACTTCGATTTGGCTGGCGATCGCCTCCAACACATCCGCCGATAATTCTCCTAGCAGGGTGTGTGCTTGCAACCACTGCACCCGTTCAGCAACTTGCATCTTAATCCTCCTCTATCCGTCATTCATCTCACTATTCAAAAAATATTAAGAAACATCAGGTTTATGACATCTCTGGGCGTATGTGTAATCTACTACTCTATTTCCTCCTATGGGCTAGTTGTTATTATCGGAGGAATGTTCAATCATTCTCATTTTTGAAATTAATTTGTTTCAACCATGTTTCGAGCAGTAAGTTGGCATGAACCGAGTAGAGCCTACGTCGTAGTGAAGTGGTGCAGCAGGTAGCCGGATACTTCAGTGTATTGAGTGAACCCACGCGACTGCGCATTTTAGATGTACTGAAAAGTGGAGAAAAATGTGTGCAAGATTTAGTCGCCGCCACCGCGACCAGTCAAGCCAATGTTTCAAAACACCTAAAAGTCATGCTCCAGACCGGGATTCTCTCCCGTCGTGCCGAAGGCACCTCGGCCTATTACAGCGCTCAAGATGACCTAATTTTTGAATTGTGCACTCTGGTGTGCGATCGCCTCGCCACTCGCATCGAGCAACAGGCGCTGCACTTTCGCGCCTTCAGCCTCACAACCGATCGCACCTCTCGAAATTAAATAACGCGATGTGCAACTTTGCCGAACCCCCTCACTCTCCCCTCAGCGGCGTCAAGCCAGCAGGCGACAGCGGCAACACCCGGCTAGAGCTTTTTTGATCCAACTGAATGGCCTGTTCTAGGGCGGCTTTTTCTTGGGCGCGCTGCACGTAGAGCTGCAGCTCGACGGCACTGCTTCCGGTCAGAATGCTCAAATTGTCTTGGCTCATGCCCCGCATCAGCATCTCCACGCACCAGGTATGATGGGCTTGCTCAGGGAAGCCGGAGGGAATCAGCACGCCGTCTACTAACCAGTGCCAGCGCTGGCGTAGTTCGGCAGCGGTGATAGGTGTCCCAGCTGCATTTAGAAACACAGCAGGCTGCGTGTCTTTGCGGCTATGCAGCCATTGAGTCAGCGGGTTATTGGTGGATGTGCCATAGCGCCGCCCCAAAATCCAGCGATTCAGCGGCACCAACCGAGGGCGTTGGCTTGCCTGCGCGGATCGCGGATCGCCGCTCACTTGCAGCAAATGCTGATCGGCATTGCTCAACGAATCGGCGCACTGTAGCTGCGCCAGTTCTGCCACGCTCAGCCCTGCGCTAAACAGCAAGTAGGCGATCGCATAATCTTGCGCCCCCAGCTTCTTGGCTCGTTTCAAAATTTGATGCACGAGCGCCGTGGAGATATCTTGTACTCCCGTCAGCCCGCTGGTTGCTAAAGGGGCATCGGGCTGCTGCTGATCGGCCAGGGTAATATCGGCTGCTCCCCCCTCCGTTAAACTGCCCCCTGCTGGCACCAGTGCCGCCTCGGGTGACGCCACCGCTCCATACAAAAACAGCTCCACCAGCCCATCAATAAAGCTGTCGCGGTTTTGCCAGAGTTCGTTATATTCGCTGGTAAATTCCAGCACGGCATAGCCCAACAGCAAACTGTTGAGCAAACTGGCCAGCTTTTCTGTGGGCATCCGCGTTTGCAGCTGCTCGTGCCGCATCACCGTCGCCAGGTACTGCGCCGTGTAGCGATTGGCCTGGGTTAGCCCGCGCCCCAACGCCTGACGGTTTTCGATCGGGTAATGTCCGGCCTCTCCAATCAGCGATCGCACAAATTCCTGAATTTGCTCCAGCGCCTGCAAATGCACATTGGCATAATCCTTCAGCGCCAGCGACACGCTGCCCATCTGGTTCGCCTGCTGTCCCAGCGCCATCCCCAGCCGACTCAGCGCCTCGGCATCGTGCATCACCGCCAGCAGCAGCCCATACTTATTGCCAAAATGCCGAAACAGCGTGACCTCGTTTACCTCTGCCCGTTCAGCAATTTGCCGCGTGGTGGTTTCGGCCACACCCTGCGTAATGAACAGCTCAATCGCAGCTTGGATCAGGCGGTGGCGGGTAGGAGTTTGGCGATCAGTCATGTCAGATGCAAGTGGCACTTGCATTTAAACGGCAGCGCTGTTATGCTCAAGATGTAAGTAAGACTTGCATAGACTTCTACTGTAGCGATTTTCCGAAAAGGTAGAACGTTAAATCCAGCGACACATCACAAAATAGCAATCACATAGCGGTTTGCCACACTTTCTTGCAAACCTGCTCTAGATTTCTGCTTTGCTTCTGAACACCCGTTCTGAGCTATGATATCCCGTCTGGAACTGTTCATCTACAACTCTAACGAACGTAGCAGTAGCGGATGCAAGGCTGATAAAAAGGAAGGTTTATGACACTTGGCTCTGTTTCATCTGCTCCTGCTCCAACGGTTCCTGAAGACTACAAAAGACCGCCCATCAACTGGTTTAGTGTCGGGATTTTTGGAGCCTACCATGTGCTGGCACTGATGTCCCCGTGGTTTTTTTCGTGGTCAGCGTTGGGTCTCATGGTCGTGCTGCACTGGTTGACCGCCAGCGTGGGTATCTGCCTAGCCTACCACCGCCTGTTGACGCACCGCAGCTTCCAGGTGCCTAAGTGGCTAGAATATGTCTTGGTGACAATAGGGGCGCTGGCTCTAGAAGGAGGACCAATCTTCTGGGTTTCTGGCCACCGCTTGCACCACGCCCACACCGAAGATGAGTACAGAGATCCCTACTCTGCTAGCCGGGGTTTTTGGTGGAGCCACATGCTATGGCTAATCTACCCTCAAAAAGAATTCTTCAATCGCGATGCTTATCAGCGCTATGCTCCTGATGTAGCTCGCGATCCTTATTACCAGTGGCTCGAAAACAACTTTGCTTTTGTGCAAATTGCTCTAGGGTTCCTACTGTTAGCGATTGGTGGCTGGTCGTTTGTGTTCTACGGCATGTTCTTGAGAACTGTGTTGGTCTGGCACGGCACCTGGTTTATCAATTCGGCAACCCACATGTTTGGCTATCGCAACTTTGACGATGCCGATGACAACTCCCGTAACCTTTGGTGGGCCGCAATCTTGGCCTACGGCGAAGGCTGGCACAACAACCACCACGCCTATCCCAATGTGGCTAAGGCTGGTCTGCGCTGGTGGGAAGTAGACCCAACTTGGTGGGTGATAAACACGCTGAAGGCGCTAGGTTTGGCGAAAAAGGTGGTCATGCCATCGCCGCAGATGCTGGCTCGGTTGGACAAGTCGGTTTAAGGCATCAGGCGATCGCGCTTCATCTATTTTTGACCAGGGGTATAGCACTGCTATACCCCTGGTTTATGTTTAATTGGCGATCGCCACAATCTACGGTAGGGGCGACACGGTCGTTCGCCCGGTTCGGATGCGGTTTGTTCGTCCTGCCGTTATTGGTTGAGATTAATAGGAGGTGACCAGCACTTCGGTAATTTTGCCGCGCCGCTGGGCGTTGGAATTAATGGCGCGGTTGGCCGAAATGGTGTGAATGGCAAATCCTGCGTACAGCTCTCGAATAAACGGACAGTCGGAATTAGACAGCATCACCCTGACACCGCGCCGCGCCAGTTCAACAAAGACATCCCGCAGCCGAATTTGGTCGGCATGGCTAAAGCTAGCCTTACTGTAGGCGGTGAATCGACTGGTGGGGCTAATGGGATAGTAGGGCGGGTCGAAATAGACAAAATCTCGGCTTGTCTGCGCTAGCGCCAAAATGCCGTCGAACGACTGCACCCAAATCTCCGTATTTTTGAGCGCAGCGGATACAGAATAGAGCAGTTCGATGTGGCAAATTTTGGGGTTTTTGTAGCGTCCCATCGGCACGTTGAATTGCCCTTTAGAATTTTCGCGGTATAGCCCGTTGAAGCAGGTGCGGTTTAGATAAATCAGCCGCGCCGCTTTTTCCAAATCTGTCGCACCCGCGCTGGCTCGCATCTGGTAATAATAATCGTGGCTATGCTGCCTCTGATGGATTTCGAGCAGCTCAATGACGTGGCAGGCGCGATCGCGAATGCAGCAATACACATTCACCAGCTCTGGATTGATATCCATCAAAATGGAGCTGGGCGGCTGCAAATAGAAAAAAATCGCACCCCCGCCCAAAAACGGCTCGTAGTAAGTATCGAAGCCGTTGGGCAGGTAGTCGCTGTATTGAGTAATCAGTTTGCCTTTGCCGCCTGCCCACTTTAAAAACGGACGCGGCGGCACAGTTGGAGCCAGGATGCTGGTCAAGGTGATATCGGGGGCGAGAACGGACTAAATACCCATACAATAGTTCAGAAGGACGGTTCTGGAACGCATTTTTATGGAGATGCGATCGCAATTTATCGACATTAGATATCGACATCAGACCATCCGTATAATGAAAACAACCCAATGTGCAAATTTAAGACAGCCCTCATTCCCTACCCCCTTCTCCCACAAGGGGAGAAAGGGAACCGAGCCTGCCTTTAGCCCCTCTCCCTTCTTGGGAGAGGGGTTGGGGTGAGGGCGGTTCGGGAAAGTTGCACATCGGGTGAACTAGTGAAATTTGTTGTTCCGCCTGTTAGGGCAAACCCATGCAAGACTTTTTAAACAACGTTTCGCGCTACCCGCGTTACCTCGCGTCTATCAGCTTAGGGATCTTATATACGCTGGCTAGCCCCATTTTTCCGCTGTTCAAACGTCCGGCTACGGCGATCGCCAGCAGCCTGCTGATCCTTTCTGCCTTTGCATTTCTCAGCTTCACCCTGCGCGCTATGCTGGATCTAGGGTAACGACCCTCGTTCCCGGTGGAGGATTATTATGGCAACAGATCGGCGGATTGCCCGCGTGGCAGAGTCAATTAAACGAGAAGTGAGCCAGCTGCTGATCTCCGGCATCAAAGATGACCGGGTGGGGGTTGGCATGGTCAGTGTGACTCATGTAGACGTGGCAGGCGATTTGCAACACGCCAAAGTTTTCGTCAGCATTTATGGCACCGATGAAGCGAAAGCCGCCACCATGGCAGGGCTGAAGTCGGCCACGGGCTTTGTCCGCACCGAGCTGGGGCAACGGGTGCGGTTGCGCCGCACGCCGGAAGTAATTTTTGTCGAAGATAATTCGATTGAGGCCGGGACTCAGATGTTGTCGCTGTTAAACCGTCTGAGCCGTGAACGGGAAGCGGCGGTGGCGAATGCACCTCAAGGATCTGAGCCTGAAGCATCTGACACTGAAGCGGCGGACGATAGCAGCTTGGTCAGTGCCGAAGAGTAGACTTGAGGCATGGCATTGGCAAATTTACCGATGAGCATGGTTACGGCGCTGCCCGACTGGGAAACTCTGTCGCTGGCCGAGCAGGTCGCCCAAATGGTGGTGGTGCGCGCCTCGGGCTATCTGTTTGATCAGCAAATTCGCTATCCGGCCTGGGAGCCGCCCGCTGCGGTGCTGCGCCACTGGGTGCAAGAGTTGGGCGTGGGCGGCGTAATTTTGCTGGGCGGTAGTGCGGCTGAGGTGGGGCTGCGATCGCACCAACTGCAAGAGTGGGCACCCGTTCCGCTGCTGATCTGTGCCGACATTGAAGAGGGCGTGGGGCAGCGGTTTGCTGGCGCGACCTGGTTTCCGCCGCCGATGGCGCTGGGCGCACTGGCCACTGAGTCTGTGCAGCAGGCGATCGCCCAGGCCGAAATCATGGGTGCCGTCACGGCGCAAGAAGCCCTAGCCATTGGGATTAACTGGCTGCTGGCTCCGGTGGTAGACGTGAACAACAACCCGGCCAACCCGGTGATTAACGTGCGGGCGTTTGGCGATACGCCAGCGCTGGTCGGCCAGCTCGCCACTGCCTTTCTGCGCGGCGCACAGCGCTACCCAGCGCTGACCTGTGCCAAGCATTTTCCGGGTCACGGCGACACCAGTACCGATTCGCACCTAGAACTGCCGCTAATTCCGCACTCTCTAGCGCGGCTCGACGCGGTGGAACTGCCGCCGTTTCAGGCGGCGATCGCCGCTGGGGTGGATGCAATCATGAGTGCTCACCTGCTGATTCCAGCCCTCGACCCCAACTATCCGGCTACCCTCTCACGGCCGTTTTTGACCGGGCAACTGCGTCAGCGGCTGGGGTTTGAGGGACTGATTGTCACCGATGCGCTAGTGATGGGTGCCATTGCCAACCGCTACGGCGCGAACGAAGCGCCTGTTTTAGCCGTAGCAGCGGGTGCCGATATTTTGATGATGCCCGTTGACCTTGAGGGGGCGATCGCCGCCATCTGTGACGCGGTAGCCTCGGGGCGCATCCCAGTTGAACAAATCCACGCTTCTGTTGCCCGAATCTGGCAAGCCAAACAAAAAGTCTGCACTGCCCAGCTCCAGGGCGACATGTCCCACGCCTGGGAGACGTTACCGCCACCGCCAATTCAGCTCGATCAAATTGCCCAGCCCGCTGCCCTCAATGCGGTAGCCCACAGCCTGCGCCAGTCGATGCAAGTGCACCGACCCACGCCATCGCGCCTGCATCACCCCAACTGGTCAGAGGCCCCGCGCAATCTCATTGTGCTAGACGACGCCCTAGAGCGCGAATTTTTGGCTACCCATACAGCGGCGATCACCCTGCCCCAGCAGCATGGCTACACCCTGCAAATTCTCGATCGCCACACGCCGCCCCTTCCGCTCGACCGCAACCCCACCGACTGGCAACCCACCCTGCTGCAACTATTCATTCGCGGCAACCCATTTCGCGGCAGCGCCGGACTCAACCAGGTGGCCAAAGACTGGTTCGACTATCTGCGGCGCTCCGACCAGCTCCAGGCAGTGGTGATTTACGGCAGCCCCTACATCCTCGACCAGTTTGTCCCTCACCTGCCCGCCGACGTGCCCTATGTGTTTTGCTATGGCCAAATGCCCCAGGCGCAGGCGATCGCCCTATCCGCTCTGTTTGAAGCCGCGCCAGGGTAGGCTGGAGGCGACTCGTGTCAAGGCTCAGCCCCAAACTGGCTTTGGAGTCACCAGCTGCATGATCGCCTCCACCAAGACTTCTGGCTCAACCGGTTTCGAGAGATGCTGGTGAAACCCTACGGCGATCGCCTGCTGTTGGTCTGCCTGACTGGCGTAGGAGGTCAGGGCGATCGCTGGAATTTACCCATTCTGCTCTGGCGGGAGCGATCGGATCTGACGTAACAAGCTGTACCCATCCATATCTGACATGCCAATATCACTCAACAGCAGGTCGAAGGAGACCTGCGCCAAGGCCGTTAACGCCGCTGCTGCCGATACCACCGGAGTTACCTTGGCTCCATATTGCTCCAAGATGAAGGTCGTTAGCGCTCGGGCATCGGCATCGTCATCCACCACCAAGATGTGCAGACCTGGCAAACTCAACGGCAGCGCTGGTTGCTGATGGCTGGGGTGGTTGGGCAGCGCTATTTCCTGTAGCGGCAGTCGAACGCTAAACGTTGCACCTTGACCGTCGCCCAAGCTGGCGGCAGACACTGTACCGCCATGCAGTTCCACAATTTGCCGCGCGATCGCCAACCCCAACCCCAACCCCCCAAACTTGCGCGTGGTGGTGCCATCAGCCTGCCGAAAGGTGTCAAATACAAAGGGAAGAAACTCAGGCGGAATCCCTTTACCCGTATCGTTGAAGGTGAGTTGAGCGTCCGTATCGCTAAAGGTTAATTGGACACGAACCTGCCCCCCAGAAGGCGTAAATTTCACGGCGTTTGAGAGTAGATTCCAGAACACCTGCTGGAGCCGATTGGCGTCGCCTAGAACCGATCGCTTGGATGATTCTAATTCAGTTTGAATGGCGATCGCTTTCGATTCTGCCGCCAGTCGCACCGTTTCCTTGACGGCTTCGAGAGTTGCAGCTAAATCGACCGCCTGAATGCCGACAAAGCGATTGTACCGTTGGCTGGCCGTTCAGGGTAAACAGGGTTGCACTGACCTCAACGGGAATCTGCTGCCCTATTTTGGTTCGATGCACCGAT
>JAYUYI010000585.1:0-3280 GCA_043752545.1 Thermoleptolyngbya sp. | reverse complement strand
CTCACCAGCGTATTCATATTGGGAGCATTGCGCCGCAGCCCTCGCCAGCCGTCCACCATCATGGCGCGTCCGGGAAAAATTAGCGCCAGGGTGGCTAGCCCGCAGTGAAACCAGATGTTGCTCAGCCCTGGAATGGTGATGTTGAACAAGCTGAGGTGTCCGACAGCAGACAGCGCCAACAGCAGAGCGGCGATCGCCAACTGCTGCTGCCGCTGCGCCGTTTCTCGCTGGTGTCGCTGCGCCGGAGTTTCCTGGCTGGCGACCTCAGCGGGCGCTTCCCCCGGCTTCCAACGCGGCTGCGCCGGAAAGCCTGCCTCTGTGAGGGCGATCGCCAACCCAGCCGGATTAGCCGCCGCCACGTCACATTCCACTGACGCCACCTCCGTCACCAAATTCACAGTGGCAGACTGCACTCCAGGTTGCTGCAACAGCGCCTCCTCAACCGCCTTCACACATCCGGCGCAACGCATCCCGCCTATATCGAACGTGAGGGTCGTGGTACTAGGAGGGGCGATCGAAGAAGTCAGGTTGGGAATCAGTTGCATGAGGGAAATTTAGCGGTTAAGAGGGCAAAGCATTTGGCCAGTAAGTTTTGGCTAGGAAGGTAATAAGAGGGCAAAGCATTTGGCCAGGAAGTCTACGCGATGTACAGCTTTAAGACAGCCCACTGCTGCGCAGAAGCAAGCTACATCCCCTAGCCCCTTCTCCCCTTTTGGGAGAAGGGGAACCGAGCCTGCCTTTAGCCCCTCTCCCTTTTTAGGAGAGGGGTTGGGGTGAGGGCGGTTCGGGAAAGTTGCACATCGGGTAAGTCTTAAATTAAGAGGGCAAAGCATTTGGCCAGTAAGTTTTGGTTAGGAGAGCAAGCACGTTGGCCAAATGCTTTGCCCCTACGTTCATCCTTCCTCCCTCATCCCTCCTTCCTCCCTCCTTCTCGCCGCTTCCCGTGCTGTCCCCGCAATCCGCCCTGTCCAATAGAGGTAGAGCAAATAAAAGCTGCCTCCTACCTGGATGGGCAGCAAGACAGCCAAACTTTTGAACATAAAACTGGTCTCCAGGGTGGAGAGCGAGCCACAGTAAGCTGCCGCTAGGAGCGCCAGAAGAAGGAGGGAACGGGTACGCTTCACAAATGCAGGAGGGTAGAGACGGTTTGAGGAGCTAAAAACTCTGCCTATCTCCTTCTATGCTAGAACCTCAATGCGGTTTCTAGAAATGCGTTTTCTAGACGGCATCTTCAATCATGCTAGTGGCCGATAGTCCCAAAATGTCTTGATAGGCAGCGGCGATCGCACACATAGTCAACGGAATCGTAAACAACAGGCCCACAAAAAACAGCAGAGCGCCGACGATATTGATCAACACTAGCACCAGCACAAACCCAAAGAAAGAAAACCAACGCTTGCTGATCACTTTGCGGCTAGTTTCCATGGCTTCCCAGAAGTCAAACTTGCGATCGACAATCAGTGCGGTAGTGAAGCTGTAGGCCACCCCTAAATAGATACCAGGCAGCAGCAGCAATAGAGACGCAATCCCAACCAAAATGCTCACCAGCAAATTGGCGATGAAAAACTGGAGGAAGTTGTTGAAGCCCAGAAAAAAGTCGCTAAAGGTGGTTGACCGCTGCTTGATTAGTTTGAAGGCAACAATGAACATCCCAGCATTCAGCGGGCCTGCTAAAACGATGCTAGCAATATTCCCTAGGGGTCTAGCCTTCTCTGGCAAAATGGCAGCTAGAGAGCTAAGCAACAGCACGATAGCTGCAAATCCTACGAAGCCACCTATATTTTTCTTGAAAATTTCCCAGCCTTCTCCTAGATATTTGCCAATATCCACGCTGTAGCCAGTTTGAATCACATCTGGAATGCTGCGAGCGCCGTCTGAGTACATGGTTAAAACCTCGTGCTGTAAAGGTGAATGAACAAGCCAAGAACTTTTTAGACTACGGTTAGACTAAAACTGATTCGCATAGATCGTGTGAATGACGTCATCATAGCCCAGCTATGCCTTTGGTCAAGGTTAGGAGCGGGCGATCGCATTAAAACGCAAGCAATTTCTACAGCAATTCTTAAATAGGTTGCCCGCAGCCGACTGAGCAAGTAGTCTTGGGCGCAAATGGCCGGATAGCGGGGTGGGTTGGTAGCACTTTGGCAACTGGGTAAGCAGGCCACCTCCACAGCGGGATTGGCATCGCAAAACAGCGCAATTGAGTAGCGCGAGTGGCCGCTCTGTCCAGCGGCGGGTGGCATGACGCGATGCCGGGTGGAGCGATAGGTGTGATTGGTCCAGCGTGCCATCAAGTCGCCTAGGTTAACTAATACGGTGTCTGGAAGCGGCGGCGCGGCCACCCAGTCGCCTGCTCGGGTTTGCACATCTAGCCCGCCAACGGCATCTTGAAATAGCAGGGTAATGGTGCCGTAGTCGGAATGTTCTCCGGCGCGCAGCTGGCCAGGAGCGAGGGGCTGAGCCAGCGGTGGATAGTGCAGCAGGCGCAGGGTGAAGGGATGCTGATCGTGGCGACTGGTGAAAAAGTCGGCGGGGCAATGCTGATCTGGCGATCGCCCAACGTCCCATGAATCAACGGGTTCAGATCAATAATCGGAATAGAAATCGGGTCACAGATCGAGTTAGAGATCGGGTTAAGCATAGGAAAGGGTTAAAATTTCGAGAGTTGCCGCTCTAGGTTTTCCATGACTTACTTGTCCGTTTTGTCTGCGTCAGAGGTGACCGCGTTAGAGCAGCATCGTCAGCAGTTTCCGGCCTTGGCGAATAAGGCTTACTTTAACTTTGGTGGGCAAGGCCCGATGCCTCAAGGGGCGATCGCAGCCATTCAAGCGGCGCATGAATATACTCAGCAGCAAGGACCCTTTTCCAACCAGATCAATGCCTGGGCTACCGAAGAAACGAATTTGGTGCGGGCGGCGATCGCCTCAGAGCTTCAGGTGCCCCCAGAAACCATCACCCTGACCGAATCGGTATCGGTGGGCTGCAACATTGCCCTGTGGGGAATTGACTGGCACCCAGGCGATCATATTCTGCTGTCAGACTGTGAGCATCCCGGCATTGTGGCAGCGGTGCAAGAAATTGGGCGGCGGTTTGGGGTCGAGTTTTCGACCTGTCCGCTGATGGAGACGCTGAACCAGGGCGATCCGGTTGCGGTGCTGACTGCCCACCTGCGTCCCACCACGCGGATGGTAGTGATTAGCCACATTTTGTGGAATACGGGGCAGGTGCTGCCGCTGGCGGAAATCGTGGCCGCCTGTCATGCCTATCCGGGCGATCGCGG
>JAYUYI010000584.1:0-3283 GCA_043752545.1 Thermoleptolyngbya sp. | reverse complement strand
GGGCTGCGTCGGATGGGGGCGGCGATCGAATCTGGGTTATTTTGGCTAACGCAGCCGTTTGTTTTGATCAGTACAGGGGTGGCATTGGTCGCCTTTTGTGGCACGCTGTATGGGCTAACGCGACCTTGCGTGTTGGGGTTCTGTGAACCGCTGCAAACGGCGCAACAGTTAGGAGAAACGGCGCAGTTGGCAGTACAAACGGCGCAGTCACCCCAAGATGTGGTGGATGCCTATGGCAAATTGGTTGAAGCAAATTATTTGCTCGACCGGATTCCGTCTTGGTCAAGGCATCATCCGGCGGCGATGAATTTGATGCAAACCCATGAGCAGGAAGCAGCAGTGTTGGTTCAGGTGGTGATGGCGCAAGATGTGGCCATGCAAGCGGCCATCAAAAGCCAGAAACCACCGCACCCGCTGCCGACTTGGCAAGAAATCGAGCAGCTTTGGCAGCAGGCGATCGCCCATCTAGAACGGGTGTCTCCTGATAGCCCAGTGCATCAATTGAGCGATCGCAAACTGGTTGAATATCGGGCTAATCTGGCGGCGATTCAGCGGCGGATTGCGATCGAGAAACGCGCCCAAGAGCAAGTTAATTTAGCCCGCAAAATGGCACAGGTTGCAGAAGCGCGCAACGGCACTGCCCTTTCCCTACCCACTTGGCAACTGACTCAGAGCACCTGGAAAACGGCGATGAATTTGCTGCGGCAGGTGCCTCAAACCACCATGCCCTATGCTGAAGCGCAACAGCTCTTGGCGCTTTACCAGCCGCGTTTATTGGCTAGCCGCAGCAACTTGCAACAAGAACAGCAGGCCAGTTCTACTTACAATCGAGCCTTGGCACTGGCCTCACAGGCGCAGCGTTCGGAAGCGTTGGATCAATGGTCGCAGGCAGTCAACCAATGGCAAGAGGCGCTGCGTTATGCTCAGCAGGTGCCCCGCGATACGTCACAATCGACCCAGGCGCAAACACTGGTGACGGCCTATAAAGCGGCGCTGGTAACGGCTCAAGATCGGCTGAAGCTGGCGGTATCTAACCAGACGGCTCAAAGTGCGCTGGAGCGAACCTGTGCGGGGACGCCCCGAGCTTGCACCTACAGCAGAATGGGGAATGTGATGCAGGTGCGGATTACGCCGAGCTATGACCAAGCGTTGCAGCAAGCGGCGGCGGCGACTCAAGCGAAAGGGGAGTCTGACGCCCAAGCGGCGATGATGCTGAATTTTAGCCCGTTGTTGCAGGCGATCGCCGTTGCCGGGGAAGAGTCGCAGCTGCCGATTCAGCTGTTTAACGCGAATGGATCTTTGTTTGGAACGTATGATCCTCGGTTGAATGGGTTTGTCAATGAGCCGTGAAGGGTAGGCTTTACCCCTGCGCGATCGCCCACTGTTACCCGGTAGGGGTCAACGGCTGTTGCCCCGGCTTGGATTTTCTAGAAGGTCACTAGCTGGGCGGCTTGGTTAAAACATTGGCGGAAGATCCCCAGGGTGACCAGCAGGGTGGCGACCAGGGTGGCGAAAGCTAGCATGAACATGATGAGCATTTGGTAGAGGGCGGCGTTGAGCGGCTCGGCTCCGCCCAGAAGCTGCCCGGTGATGATGCCAGGTAGGGTGACAATGCCGACAACGAGCATGGCATTGAGGGTGGGAATCAGACCCGCGCGGATGGCGTCGTTGCGGAATTCGCGGGTGGCTTGCTGGGGGGTAGCACCCAGGCTGAGGTGGGTTTCAATGTCGAGGCGGCTGTGGTTAAGGGTGCTGGCAAAGCGTTCCCCGGCGATCGCAGCGGCGTTCATGGAATTGCCGAGCAAAATCCCAGCGAGCGGGATCACATATTGCGGGTCATACCACGGGCTAGGGCGGACGACAAGCAGAGTGGTATAGGCCAGGGTGAGGGCAGTGCTGACAAAGATGGCACCTCCGACTAAGGGCAGCAGTCCTGGGATCTGCTTGCTAATCCGATTGCGGGCAACGGTGGTAGCGATCGCCAGCATCACCGCCAGCACCGCCAGCACCACCCAGGGATTTCTTAGCGCAAACACCAGCGCTAGCAAATAGCCCACCATCAGCAGCTGCACGACGGTACGAGCAGTGGCGATCGCTAAGTCACCTTCTAGCCCTAAGCGCTGCCACGCCGATAGGGCAATGGCAAATACCATTAGCCCTAAGGCCCAGCCGAGGCCAATCAAGTCGAGTTCGATGGGAGAAGTCATGGGAAGAAGGATGAATGGGGAAACGGGGGGTAGGGGCGAACGGTTGTTCGCCCAGAAAACGGGGGGTAGGGGCGAACGGTTGTTCGCCTGGTTGTTTGCCCGGTTGGCAGGTGTTCGCCTGTATAGAAGCAGGTTTTTCTATGGGCTGCATTCATCCATAGTCTATGAACATGCGAGAAGATAGTTAGGTGTATTTAAGTCTAGTCTGTTCTCGTTAATCTCAGAGTTTGGTGTAACCGAGTGAAGTCCATTCCCCCTCTTGATTTAACCCAACAATTTCAGACCATTAGTGCCGAGGTCAATGCCGCCGTTTTGGCGGTTCTAGCGTCTGGGCAATATATCAACGGTCCCGTGGTGCAGCGGTTTGAGCAGGCGTTTGCGCAGTACATTGGCACGTCAGACTGTGTGGGCTGCAATTCGGGCACCGATGCCCTTTACCTGGCGCTGCGGGCTTACGACATTGGTGCAGGGGATGAGGTCATTACCACGCCGTTTACGTTCATTGCCTCGGCGGAGGTGGTGAGTATGACGGGGGCAACGCCTGTGTTTGTCGAGGTGGAACCCGATACGTTCAATTTAGATTTGGCGCGGCTGGAGGCGGCCATTACGCCCCGCACCAAGGCGATTATCCCGGTGCATTTGTTTGGCCAACCCGTCGATATGACACGCCTGATGGCGATCGCCCATGCCCACAATTTGCTGGTGATTGAAGACTGCGCCCAGGCCGCTGGGGCAGAGTGGGCTGGCCAGAAGGTGGGCAGCATTGGCCATGTCGGGTGCTTTAGCTTTTTCCCAACCAAGAACCTGGGTGCCTGTGGCGATGGCGGCGCGGTGACGACGGCAGATGGGGCGATCGCCGCTCGACTGCGGATGTTGCGAGAACACGGCAGCCGCGTCCGGTACTATCACGATGAGGTTGGCATGACCAGCCGCCTAGATGCCTTGCAAGCCGCCATTCTGCACATTAAGCTGCGCCACTTAGATGCCTGGAACGCGGCACGGCAATCTGTTGCCGACCGCTACAGCCAGCTGCTGCAACCCCTTCCAGGCGTCGTTGCCCCACAGCCTCCTGCTGG
>JAYUYI010000583.1:0-3287 GCA_043752545.1 Thermoleptolyngbya sp. | reverse complement strand
TAGGTTGTTGTTGCGATCGCGGCTCGATTGGGAACGCCAACCAACACCAAACGTACAGAACAATAAATCCAGGGATGACGATCGCTAAAACAACCGCGACAATCCGGATCACTTGAATGGGCTGATGCCAACGTTGAGCGAGGGCTGAACAGATGCCTGCAATTATTTTTTGGCGGCGACTCCGGTAAAAAGCCGCTGGGGATTGCTCTGAAGTATTGCCTGTATTTCGGGAGCGCTGATGCTGTAAAATCCTAGAAATTAGTAGCCCGATCGCGCCTAAAATCGCTGATGGAATGGCAAAAATTGCCAGCCAGTGTGACATCGCCAGCCCAGAAATAACATCTCCCAGCCAAACTGGGGAAGGACAACGAAAACGGATCGCTTCTGCCGAACAATCAAAGCGTTTAGCCAAACCGAGTGCGCCCCAAGTTACGAGAAACGGAGAAATTCCATAGACGACGCAAAGGCTCAACAAAAACAAGTGCCAACCGGTCGAAAGTCGGCGGAAAAATGCGATCGCCGCGATCGCAGGGCCAACCAATAAAAAGATGCAAATTAAAGGTAGGTAAAGCATGAGTTTTCCTGGATCAGTTTTTTTGATTGAGAATTACTTGAAATTGAATAACTTCAACCGCCCAAACCACAGTAGACAAACGCTCCACCGAGTAGACAGATCCCTAATCGATCGGATGTAGCAAAGAGAAGCTAAACAGGTGAAGCAAGAGTGGCACGTACAGCACATTACCGACATTCTCTGTCGCCTGACCCATCTACCGATAAATTGCATCATCGATTGTGGCTCGGAAGAACTCGCCCTCTGACTCAAACCGCTCAGAGCCAAAGTATCAGCCAATCCGTAGACGGGTCGGAATGGTGTAGCCGCAAAATGTACCCTCTTCCTCTAAAATTCCACCGAAGTCCACATAACGGAACTCAGCACCGTCTGGACTGCCCCAGCGTGGTAACTTGAAGGTCTTGAGACGACCCGTTCGTGAAATTGTGCCAGATGGCTGACTCATGTTTTCCTCGCAGTTAACGGCTTCCAATTACCCTTCCACAGCAGTAATCCGCCCAATATTGTCAACGTTAGTATCTGCCAGATTTCAACTAGGGAACCATAGCCGATCGAAACCTCAATCGCGTCTCGAATTTCATCAAAGGCCGCGTGATAAACAGTGACAACTGCAAGGCTCTGTGTCACCGTCCAAATATAGGCAAAAACGATCGCGTGCATCATGCTAGGAATGAGACTGACTGCCAGCATGATGGCGATTGAAATACCGACATTATCAGTCAGCTTTTCAGCCATTCCCATGCCCACAACCACAGGCAAATGCCATGCCCACCAAATAAAGGCATGAAGCAGCAGCGCCGTTCTGAGGCGGTATTGTTTTACCAAGTGCGGTAGCATATAGCCGCGCCAGCCAAACTCTTCGCCAAAAGCTGGAATTAAAGTGGCGATAAAACGAAGTAGAAAATTTCCGAGAATATCTGGAACGATCACTCCTACAGGAATACTTCGCATTCCTAAGACCAATTCGAGGACTGTGGGAACAACCCATACAAAAATTGCAATTAAAAAGACGGCTAAATAGTGTTTTGATTTACCCCAACGACCGCCAGCCTTTGAGAAACCATCACGGAAAATATAGCGGCCAGCGATATAGGTAGCAACTGCGACCATCATCATTGGCAATGAGCTTAAGGCGTAGCGCATAAACGATGTTTCTGCCCACAGCACATAGGCGATTTGAAATGGCCACGAGATCGCCACAACAATTAATAGATAGATTCTCAGCGAGAAAGGTTGGGGGGGATTTCTCATCTTTGAAATTTACCTTCATTTTTTGTTGGGACGATGTGTCTCTGAATCACGAAGCAGACCGAGGGCAATTAGTACTAGAAGTCCAACTGCCAGTTCATATGGCCGCAAAGTGCCACCCTCTCGCATCACCATGACGGGTATAACCCAAGACCAAGCATTGACAGCGGTGTGCAGCACTAAGGCGGGTAGCACACTTCCCCCAGTGCGATTGAACAGCCATGCGAACAGAACCGATAGAGCTACAGTATTCACCATAAACAACGCAAATGGGATGTGACTTTGCACTGCGTCAGCGATGTAAAACAGCGGCAGATGCCACATGCCCCAGATCACACCTAAGATGAGACTGGCAACGCGCCAGCTATAGCGTTCTTGCAAAACTGGTAACGCATAGCCCCGCCAGCCGAACTCCTCGCCCAGCGGGCCTCCTAGCAGCAGCACCAACACGAAGTTTATTGCCGCTAGTAGCACATGTCCGGATGCGGGTGATGATGCAATTGTGCCACCCAATGCTACGTGCACGGCGGCAGCCAATGCCATTACAGCCAGGGGCAAGAAAAACGCGATCGCCAGCCAGCGCCAGCCAATCCGCCATTGCAAACAACGCACAAGCCAGCCGCGCAACCCCTTCCGTCCACCGACAAAACTCACGACAGCGATCGCCGCGATGCTAGGGCCGAAGCCACCTGCGTAAAAATCACCCCAGCTAACGAGGGGAATTGAGGTTTGACAACCGAAGACAGCAGCCAGCAGACCCACGACCAGGCAAACGCTAATGAAAAGAATCCCAACAGGCGCGTGCGAAAGCCAGATCTACTTCGATTTTCCATAGGTAAATTCTACCTGGATATTTTTTTACAACCTCACCCCATCGATAGATTCTCCGACCGTGTTCTAACCCAAGGCTTGTGAATCACTGACCTATACCTGCTCAGCGATCGCCCTCAACAATCTGCCAATATCACTCCAAAAAACTAGCACCGTTCAGTGCTGTTGAACCCAACACTGAACGGCTAACTCCCAACTGTGACAAGGCAGTATGGAGGCTAGCACGAAATTTTAGCATTCTCGATAGCCACCCGCCTGTACGGTAGACTCTACTGAAACACCAACGGTTGACAGGGCACAGCATTCGGCAAATTGAGCATTTGCCCTAAGGAAAATCCAACAAATGGATTATTCGGAATTGGGATATTGCCAGTGGCTAGCCAAAACAGCAACCGCTGCGAATCATATACGACTTGGCGCACGACCCCGTTGGTGGCAATGCTGGCATTGTCGTCATAGATCGTAGATGGGCTTTGTTGCAATGTGATGGGGTTAATGCGATCGCGCAAAATCTGAACCATCACCCTGGGGTCGATGTAGCCATGGCGAGAGTAAGGGCCACCGGGTTCTAACAATTGTTTGAAGCGTTCGTGCCGGATGAGGCTGGAGGTACTAGGCGGGTCGCGGTCTTCAC
>JAYUYI010000582.1:0-3291 GCA_043752545.1 Thermoleptolyngbya sp. | reverse complement strand
TTGAACGAATTATGCCCTAACCAACCCGGCTATTTGACCAACAACGTCCCCAAAATCAGAAATGGCATCGTTAGGATAGTGGGTATTCAACCTCACTCGTCACGACACTACCTATATGGATGCGTTTGCCCCAACCCCGCCCGATTGGATTGAATCGGCGGTTCACGCCTGGGAGTTTTGTTGTCCCACCTGCCGAGGGGCTGCCACGGAGGCGCTACAGGTTTGGATCAATCGGCGATCGCCCGTTTTTACCGATCGCCAGGGTCGTAAATGGCAGGAGTTTTACCACTGTCAGTGTGGCACGGCCTGGTGGGCTTGGAGTAGCGATCGCCCGCCCAGTGAATTCACCCCAGCTGAGCCTACCCCCCCGGAACCGTTCTGGCGGCTAGACGATACCTTCCCGGATGTGTATGGATCGGACTGAGCAGTCGGGTATCAGGGAATTATGGAATTATGAGAGCTGCCATGCTGCCATGCCAATGCGAACCAGCAGCGCGGCCAGCGCAGCACACAGCGGCACGGTTCCCAGCCACGCCAGGGCAATGGTTTGCACCGTTTTGAACTGGATTTTTTCCATGCCCTGCACCAGCCCTACGCCCACGACTGCCCCGACCAGGGCGTGAGAGGTAGACACCGGTAGCCCCACCCGACTGGCGAGCAAAATCGTCGCTGCCGTTGCAAGTTCAGCGCAGAAGCCGCCGCTGGGCTGAAGCGCAATGATGCCTGTCCCAATCGTCGTGATCACATTTTCGCCCCACACGGCCAAGCCAGCCACAATCCCCACTCCGCCTAGCCCCAGCACCCATAGAGGAATGTCAAAATCTCCACTGGGCAACGTTCCTGTGCGCTCGATGGTGGCGATCGCCGCTAACGGTGCGATCGCATTGCCCACATCGTTTGAGCCATGGGCAAAGGCGACAAAGCAAGCGCTGACAATTTGAAACCGGGCCATGACCCGTTCGACGAGCGGGGTGGGTGGCAGTGCGGGCTGGGTGGCTAGGTGAATGAGGCTACGTAGAGTCCACAGCGTCAAGCTAACGCTGGCGATCGCGCCAATTCCTAGTTGGATATCGTGCGATGGCACCCACAGCACTGCTTGAGTGCCGACTATTGTGGGCAACACGATGACGCCAAACAGGCTCACCACGGTCGCACTCAACCACGGAATCCATTCGGCCATCAGCCCGACGGGATCAAGACTCTGTAAAATCCAGCGTTGCAGCACCCGGTAAATCAAGGCGGCGATCGCGGCACTGACCAGCGGTGTGACGACCCAAGTGAGCGAAATCAGGCGCAGCGAGTTCCAGTTCACAGCAGCAGCACCCGCTGCCGCCCAGCCAAATCCGGCGATCGCTCCCACAGTGGCATGAGAAGAAGCTACAGGCAAGCCTAGAAATGTGGCGACTTGCAGCCAAATGCCACAGGTCAGCAGCACCGCCACCATCCCCAGAGAGAATACGGGCACAGCATCCGCAAACATAGCCGGATTTACGACCGCTGCCGCCAGCGTGGCAGACACCCGTCGGCCAAACAATATCGCGCCACTCAACTCCAAAATCCCAGCGACGATCAAGGCTTGGCGCAATGAAATTGCCCCAGACCCCACCGATGTACCCATGGAGTTGGCGACATCATTCGCACCTAAATTCCAAGCCACGTAGAAGGCGATCGCACTCGTCAATATCACTAGCATCATAGGGCTGTCATCAACGCTGCCATAATAGATTTAGAACGCTGAGATCAACTCTACTCCAGCGAGCTTGTCGTGTGATTGTTACCGTCTCTCTCCAAGTTACGCGGCTCCAGAATTAACCATAATCCCCATGAAATCGCGATCGCGTCCCACAACTGCTGCAACATTCTCAACAGACGCAGGCTCAAACGACATCCTACAGCCTCCTGCCCTGCCCATATCGCCCCAGACAATCGAGCAGATTACTCATTTCCTGACGCAGCTGCCGCTAAAGGAGCAAGAGTCGTGGTCAATTCGAGAGGCGATCGCCTATCTCATCATGCCGATTAACGCTGCATTAGCCAAAGGATATAGCCGTGCAGAAATTGCCGCTATTATTCGCGCGGCGGGCATACCCATCTCTGATACGTCTTTCAAATACCAGCTGTTGCAGTTACGCTTACAGCGTTCGTCTACCGCTGCGGCTAACCCGACTCCAACACAGCGATTGAAAACTCAGACCACCATGCCCTCCTCAACCGCCGCTTCGACGTTTGGTCGGCCAATCGGTAACGCGTCAGATCTCAACAGCACCAACTCTCCCCACATGCCCCGTGACACTGTAGAAGATGTGATCTCCTACCTCATTAGCGATGCATAATAGTATAAATTTTCCACAAATTTTTTACTGATAATTTTCCATAAATCTCTTACTTATAGATGATTGAAACGCGTGTCTTTTGGATACACTAGATTATCTCTTCACAAAAGCCGAATCTGAGACTAGACGCTGCCTCCACTGCTGCACGATCATTAACCACTCCAAATACGATTTCTGCCACTATGATTACAACTAAAAAGCGCTTACCTGGCTCCGTTATTGTTCAGCAAACTGCTATCCAACAGGCTACGAGCTTGCTAGAACAACTTCCCGAAAAACCCAAGGAAATTTGGACTCTGAAAGAGGCAATCGACCTGTTACAAGACTCGATTATCATCGCCCTCAAGCGGGGATACAATTACGAAGAAGTGGCAGCGATGTTGGCCGATCAGGGCATTGAGATCAGCGTCTCGTCGCTCAAGCGATATTTGGCGTCTACCAAAAAAGAGAAGGCCGTGGCAGAGGCTTTGAAACCCCGCCGCCCTCGTCGCACAGCGGCTCAAAAGCAGGCAGAAGCAGAGGCCAAACTGTCAGCAGCGGCACCTGTTTCTGTTCCTGACGCGCAGCCTGTACAACAGGAATCTGCCGATTCCATCCCAGCCAAGCGCAAAACTGGTCGCCCCACTTCAACCCGCGCCAAAGCTGCGACTAAGGCCACACCTGTAGCTCCTCTAAAGGCAACCCCTACGCCTCAACCCACCTCTTCCCGCCCTCGCAAAAAGAAAGCTTAGTCAGCTAATCGGAATCTAGATCGCGATCGCGGCGGGTTTGTGGGGCGGGGGTGAGCAACGGTAATCGGCTAAACGGGTAAGCGTTCAACAATACATTGCTAAACGTTGCAAAATCCCATCGGCATGAATGGATATCTTGCATTGATGTCCGTTGCCCTGAATAATGAAGCCTAATCAGGCTAAACATTTGTTTGATGACTGACTCCCTTCAGCTAGGTCAGCCCAGT
>JAYUYI010000581.1:0-3293 GCA_043752545.1 Thermoleptolyngbya sp. | reverse complement strand
GCCAGCGCGTAGTGGCATAGGCGATCGCCATCAGCCCCACCAAGCCCCACAGCAGCAGCGTGATCTGAGGGCGATCGCTTTGTAAAGTTTCGACGTAGATTTTTTGGGCAAATTGGATATCGGCCTGATGTCCCCAGAGGCGCTGCACCACTAGCGTGGACTGAGATAAGTCGGGCAGTCGAAAGAAAATCCAGGCAAAGAAGACTGCGGCTTGCGTGATCACCCAAGCCAGCAGCGTTCCCGGCACCGATTCCCACCAGCGCTTGAGCAAGCTCCACTGATCTGAAAGGGCGATCGCCAGCCGATGAATCACCAAAAACAGCCCTTGCAGCGCCCCCCAAACAATAAAGCCCCAGCCTGCACCGTGCCACACGCCGGCAACTAGCATAATGATCATCAAATTGACGCAGGTGCGCAGCAAGCCTTGGCGAGAACCACCCAGCGGGAAGTACAGGTAATTGCGCAACCAGTCGCCCAGGGTCATGTGCCAGCGTCGCCAAAAGTCGGCAATGCTGGTGGTGAAGTAGGGGAAATTGAAGTTGGGCGGCAGGGTAAAGCCCAGCAGCATGGCCGTGCCGCGAGCCACATCGACATAGCCACTAAAATCTAGATAAAGCTGAAGCCCGTAGGCCAATACCGCTAGCCACAAGTCGCCACTGCCCGCCCGTTCCAAATTATCGAAGCTTAAATTGACCAGCGTGCTCAGATGGTCGGCCAGCAGCAGCTTTTTGACCGCGCCGCAGGCAATCAGCCATAGCCCTTCTACGATTTGGCTGATGGGGGGAAATTTTTCTGTTTGAAACTGGGCGGCTAGCGGATGAAAACGGGTAATCGGTCCCGATAACAGCTTGGGGAAAAACAGCTTGTAGGTAGAAAACTTCAGCAGGTCGTAGGTGGCGGGCGCACCCCGATAGACATCGACCAAGTAGGCAATGCACTCAAAGCAGAAAAAGCTGATCCCCAGCGGTGCAATCAGATGGTCGCTGAGCCAGTCGGCCTGGGTGAGGAGAGCGGGCTGGCTGGCTAGGTCGCCCACTGTGGACAGTAAAAACGGCACGTATTTAATGCCCAGCAGCAGTAGCACATTCAAACAAATGCCAATCACCAGCAGCTTCAGGCGGCGGCGGTTCCAATCTTGTTGGGCAAACTGCCAGTCGGTATTTTCAATTCGCCAGTCTACGGGAGCGCTGAGGGCGATCGCAATCCGAAATGTGATGTAGCTCAGCGCTAGCAGCAGAGGGATGTAATAAATTTGCAGCGAGCTGTAGAACAAAATGCTGGCGACTAACAGCACCCAGAGTTTGAGCGATCGCCCCTCGGTAGACCAATACAGCCCCAACACGCTGAGGAGAAACAGTCCATAGAGAATTGAGAGCAGGGTCATGGCGTTGGGGGCTGGGTAACCGGTATGACTTTGAATTCTAGGTGAATTAGGGCCGTCTATACCACTGTGCCAGTCGCGCTAGGGGCAGTTTTAGGACATAAGCGATGATGGTGAGTTGGTTGATTAGGGTGGTGCGCCAGATGCCTAGTTTTTTCCAGCGGCGACTAGACGTGAGCACGGCGGCGGGGGCGATCGCCACTCGTCCGCGTGCCCGTAAGCGCTGCACCAGTTCAAAGTCTTCCATAATTGGGATGTCGCAGAAGCCGCCGATGCTATGGAACGTGGCCGCCTTGAGGAAAATTGCCTGGTCGCCGTAGGGCAGTTGGAGCAGGCGCGATCGCCACTTGACGCCCCATTCCACCCAGCGCAGCCCCGGCATGGGGTCATCAATCTTCAGTTCAAATGCGCCAGCGCTAACGGTGGTTTGGGCTAAGGTCTGGCGCACCAGGTTGGCAAAATTTGGCGGCAGCTGGGTGTCGGCATGGAGAAATAGCAGCAGGGTTCCGGTGGCGGCATCGGCACCTACATTCATCTGATGCGCCCGCCCTGACTCGGCTTGCAACACGCGCACCCCGAGGGACTGCGATCGCCTCACCGTATCATCTTGACTGCCGCCATCTACCACAATCACTTCTACATTGTCGCCTAGGTCAATATCTTGCAGGCGCGCCTCAATGTTTTCTGCTTCGTCGAGCACAGGGATAATGACCGAAATTAGCTGCTGCTGCACGGCCTGCCAGGTCGGCAGGTCGGCAAAGTAATCCACATCGGTGAGGGGATCTAGCTGAGCGACACAGAGCGATAAGGTGTGGGCGATCGCCAGCGTTGTCTCTAGTACGGTGGCTGTACCCCAGTCGATGCCAACAAATAGCTCTGGGATCGCTCGCCGCAGCCCAATCAGGTAATAGCCGCCGTCGGTGGCAGGACCAAGTACCAGGTCGTGCTGCTGCAATGCGTTGAATGCCTGGGTGAGCAGGCGTTTGTCCACGCCAGGGCAGTCGGTGCCAATTACGACGACACACTCTGCACCTTTGGCAAAGGCCGCTTGCAGGGCGGCAGCGATCCGTAGCCCCAGATCGCCATCGGGCTGCGCCTGGTAGTGCCAGCCTGCCCCCAGCCACTCGCGCATCAGATCGGGGGTGCCGCCGCTAAACCAGATTTCTGCGGAGGGGGCACTGCTGCTGACGCGATCTGTGCTGCCAGACGGGTGAGGGCGTTGGCTTGCCTGCGCGGAGCGCGGATCGCCTTGCACCAGTGCACTCACCTGCCGTAGGGTATGTTCAGTCATCTGGCGTTGCAGCAGCGCTGCGCCTGCTGCCCCCAAGGCCGGAATCATTCGGGTTTTGGTTTTACCCGGTTGAGGGTAGCGTGTAAAAATTACCAGGTGGTCAGAATGGTAGTGCGGCATCGTTGTAGATTGAGTCAATCCAAGCTTTACAAGATAGTAGAATTCCCCCGTTACCTAAGTGGTACGGCTAGGTGGTATGGCTAGGTCGTATGGCTAACTATAGGGTCAGAGTAACCTGCCGCTGCCCCGTCCTCTGGCTCAATATGGCACACTAGATCCTGAGGAATGAGAATTAAATCAGTTTTGAATTTTAAGATTTGGGTTGTGAGTCAGACGGTCAGCTCAAACCTCAAACCGGGAAACGTAAAACTGACTCATTTCTTAGGTGTACTGTGGAGTGATCTGAAGAGGAACAATGGTTGCGATCGCCTGCTTTATTGGAGCCTTTATTTTTGCCAGCTTTGTTGAATATTGGATTCATCGGCTGATGCACCTGAAGCCGCAGGGTGTTGGCAAGCGGCATCTCGACCATCACCGCCGGGGTGAAGGGCAAGGAGTCGTGTGGGAATTTTTGGATTATGTCAAGGGTAGTGCGATCGCGATGCTGATCCCGCTGCTGTT
>JAYUYI010000580.1:0-8171 GCA_043752545.1 Thermoleptolyngbya sp. | reverse complement strand
CCTGCCACGTCTGCCGGAGGCATCTGAGTTTGAGCCGACGTTTGGGAAATCTGGTAAGCGCGGCGTAAAAGGTGAGTTAATTTACTTCTAGTCACAGATTAAAATCTAGCTTAGTCAGATTGAACTGCCGCTTTACCCGTAGCACCCGTCGGCTGAGTGTGGTTGAAATAGGTTTCTAGTACCTGCCGCACCATCGGAGCCGCCACCTTGCCGCCGCCGCCATCCGCATTCTCAATAAACGCAACTACCACGACTTCTGGGTTGCTCAAGGGGGCATAGCCGCCATACCAGGCATGAGACTTGCGCGGCGGGTCTTCGGCTGTCCCGGTTTTACCGGCATTTGCCGGCAGAGTAGGCACGTTCATCGCCTTTCCTGTACCGCCTGTAATCACCTGTCTTAGCCCGGTGCGTAATATGTTTAGCGTCTCAGGGTGAAGGTTGAGCGACTCGCGCCAATTCTTAGCTTCTTCTTGATCTTTTAGCAGGTGAGGCGTAACTCGATATCCACCATTGGCAGGGACAGCAAACATTCCCGCGACCTGAAGCGGTGTTGCTTGCATAAAGCCTTGACCAATCGACATATTAATACTGTCGCCGATGTACCAATCTTCTGCCAAATTTTCACGTTTCCAGGCTTGATCGGGTACTAACCCAGACGACTCTTCCGAGGCCAATTCAATTCCTGTCTTGCGACCAAAGCCATACCGTTTGCTCCATTGAATCAGCGGCTCGCCACCCATGCGAATGGCCGTTTGGTAAAAGAACGTATCGCTGCTCCAGGCCATAGCTCCAGTAAAGCTGAGCGGTCCAAATCCTTGACGGTTCCAGTCCCAAAATTGAATGCCGCCCATTTCAATGTAAGGGCGGGTCATCAATACAGTACTGGGCGAAAAACTGCCAGACTCAAGCGCTGCCGTAGTCGTCACAATCTTAAAGGTGCTGGCCGGCGGATAACCTTGTAAGGCGCGATTGACAAACGGAAACGATTGCCCCTGAAGCTGCTGCCACTGCTCATTACTGATGTGGGTGGAGAACAGGTTAGGGTCAAACGCGGGGCGGCTAACCATTGCCAGTACGGCTCCATTGCGGGGGTCGATGGCCACAATTGCACCTTTGCGATCGCCCAACACCGTTTCTGCTGACCGCTGCAAGTCGAGATCTAGGGTCAGCGTCACATTATTGCCAGTGCGGGCGGACTTTTCGCCCAACACCCGCAACACCCGGCCCATGCTATCGACTTCAACCTGTTGACCGCCCCACTCACCGCGCAGCTGCGACTCAAACGCCGCTTCTACGCCCATTTGCCCGATCACATCGCCCAGACGGTAGCCATCCTGCTCTCGATTCGCCAATTCTTCATCCGTCATTTCTCCGGTATATCCCAAAACATGGGCCGCCAAATCCCCATACGGATAGTAGCGAACTGCTTCCCCTTGAACCTGCACCCCTCTCATCTCATGGCTAAACTCTGCTAGCGCCGTGACTTGGGCAGGGTTAATCCCTCGGGCGATTCGTACCAGTGAAGGAGAGGTATAGCCAACCTGTTCTAAACGCTTTTGAATCGTAGCAGCAGGAAGATTTAAGACCTTGGCCAGACGCTGTACGATCGGTTGCCATTCCGCTTCTCGGTTGGCAATAGGCCACAAAAACACCGCGTGCGATAAGCGGCTACCCGCTAACGTTCTGCCTTTTCGATCGACAATCCTGCCGCGTTCGGGTTGTCGAGGCATGAGGCGAATGCGGTTACTGTCAGCTAGTTGGCGATTGTATTGCCCTTCAACCAGCTGCAAATACACTAGACGACTGCCAATTCCCCCCAAAAGCGCTAGGGTAACCGCTATCATTACCAACACCGATTGGTATTGCTTCCCGACAGTCCGAGCCCCCAGCTGTTTAACGACAGGGGTTTGTTGAGTAAGAGCCATACGTTAACCTGACCGACAAGACTCAATTTGAAGCAAAGTCCCTCATTAGTTTACCGCTTGTTGAGTCAGGTGCATGACGACCTCACTGGGTTGATGGCAATCCTTGCGGTTCAAAGATTGAACACAAATTAATTGCTTCAATTGAACACAAATTAACTGCTTCAAGGGTCTGTCGTGATTTGCGAAGCGTTGCGTTATTCTAGGTGACTAATCAGGGGAATGTCGAATGGTATAAAGGGTGACCGTTGATTTTTCCTAACTGGCCAAAGATGGCTATGGAGCACTCGTTAATTTAGAGTGCATTAAGTGAAGCATGTTTTAATCGGGTACATCAAGTAGAGTTAACGTCTTGAGGACTGCGCCCCAGCGCGGTGGTTAAAGCAATAGTTCGGACATTTTTGAGCAGGCTTGCCCTCATCCCCCAACCCCTTCTCCCTTTTTGGGAGAAGGGGAGCCGGATTGAAGTCCCTCTCCCCAGCGGGGAGAGGGCTTAAAGCCTTCGGCATAGATGAAAAGGGTGAGGGCAAGTGGTAACGATACAACGCGGGTTTCCAGCTCTTTCACAAAAACTGTCCGGAGTATTGTTAAAGGTAGCTTAGATTCTATAGTAGGCGCGAAGCGCTGTAAGCCCGAGGTTTAGCAGGAATTACTGCGGGGAATTGCCACATGGCTCAAACGATTGCAAAAAATCTGCCGACCGTTGAAACCGATACTAAGTACGATGTGGAGCTTCACAAAGTATTTAAGGTGTACAACGGTGAGACAGCTGTACGAGGCATCGACCTGGGTATTCGCCAGGGAGAGTTTTTCAGTATTTTGGGGCCTTCGGGCTGTGGTAAAACCACGACTCTGCGCTTAATTGCTGGATTTGAAGAACCCAGTGCAGGCGAAGTTCTGGTGCGGGGTAAATCGATGGTGGGAGTGCCGCCCTATCGTCGCCCTGTAAATACCGTATTTCAGAGCTATGCATTGTTTGGGCATTTAACCGTTTGGGATAATATTGCATTTGGGCTGCGGATCAAACAAAAAAGCAAGTCTGATATTCAGCGCCTGGTGGGCGAAGCGCTGCACCTAGTGAAAATGGACTCGTTTGCCCGACGCTACCCGGCTCAACTGTCGGGTGGGCAGCAGCAGCGGATAGCCTTAGCCAGAGCGCTGGTGAACCAACCTACGGTGGTTTTGTTAGACGAACCACTGGGAGCGCTGGATTTGAAGCTGCGCAAAGAAATGCAAGTAGAGCTATCCAATCTGCACAAAGAGCTGGGTGTGACGTTTGTGATGGTGACTCACGATCAAGAGGAGGCGCTGAGCCTGTCTGATCGAATTGCTGTGATGAATGAAGGCCGAGTGGAGCAAATTGGCACGCCTAGTGAAATCTATGATTTTCCCAAAACCCCGTTTGTGGCAGATTTTATTGGCGAGACTAACCTATTTGAAGGATATGTGGAATCGGTGGATGCCGGTTTGATGAAGGTGACAACTCAGCAGGGGTTGAGCATTTTAGTCAATCCGACAGCAAGTTGTAACGGTTCCACATCAGACCCGGTGGTGGTTAGTGTGCGTCCCGAGAAGATTCAGGTGACACTGGATGCACCGGGCAGCCGAATCAATTGCTTTGAAGGGCGATTAATCCACACGATGTTTTTGGGAACTCATGTGCATTACGTGGTAGAGCTGCTGTCAGGCGATCGCGTTACTGTCATGCAGCCTAGCCATGTCAATGGCTCTGTTAGGGCTGAGGCTCCCCTTTATATCCACTGGGCTGCTACCGATGGGTTGCCACTGATGGCACAGCCTACAAGCCCTTAGCTAAGGGATACAGGTTGATAGAGCGCCCCAAATAGAGCGCCCCAATCAGTGTCGGCACTGATGCCCCGTTAGTGGATGGTCTGATTTGGTTTGATTTTTTAGGACTTTGAGCGTATCTAGTTGAGCGTATCTAGGAGTACAGCGATGCCGCCGGTTCACCCATCTGATTCCCGATTTTCTGGGCGATCGCCCCGCCTATCGGCTAGTCGCCGTCGTTTCCTCCAGCTGTCTGGCGCTGCCCTGTCTGGTGCTGTGCTAACCAACTGTGCCCGCAACATTGGCAGTGGCAGCACCGATGCCAGCCCCGCGTCTCCGGCCAGTAGTTCCGGTGGGGGCGATAACACCCTACATGTGTACTCGTGGTCTGCCTACATCGACGATGAGCTGCTGAAAGGCTTCGAGCAAGAGACTGGCATCAAAGTAGTTGCCGACATCTACGACTCCAACGAAACCATGCTGGCAAAAATCCAGGCCGGAGGAGGCAAGCAATACAGCATTATTTACCCATCCGACTACATGGTGGGTCAGATGACAGAGCTAAACCTGCTCTCGCCGATCGACAAGGAGCGAGTTCCCGGCTACAGCGATTTGCTGGCGCAATGGAAAAGCCCGTCTTACGACGTCGATAACAAAAACAGCATCCCCTACACGTGGGGCACTACTGGGTTGGTCTACAACACCGAAGTCTTGACTAAGCCCGTCACCGACTGGAGCTACCTATGGGATAACCAAAAGCAGCTATCGGGAAAAATGACCTTGCTCAACGATGTCCGCGAGGTAATGGGGTTTACCCTAAAATCTTTGGGCTTTTCGAATAGCAGCAAAGATCCGAAACAGATTGAAGCCGCCTACAAAAAGCTGGCTCAGCTCAAGCCCGCGATTAGCTCGTTCACCACCGACGGCTGGCGCGACCAAATTGTAGTGGGCGATCTGCTCCTATCTCATTCTTACTCGGTCGATGGGATTGACGCCATGGCAGCGAATCCCAAACTCCAATACGTCATCCCGAGCAGCGGCGCAACCGTTTGGACCGACACCATTGTGATTCCTAAAACTGCACCCAACGTGGATGCCGCCTACAAATGGATTGAATACACAGTTAATCCTGAAACCGCAGCGACAGCCCTAGCTCGCCTAAAACTTGCCACACCCAATCAGAAAACCTTGGCTCTGTTGCCCCAGGAGCTGCGCGATAACCCGGCCTTAATTCCACCCGATGCCGTGCTCAAAAAATGTGAAGTATTGGGCAACGTCGATACCGCCATTGACCTTTACGATCGCTACTGGACCCAGCTCACCAGTGCATAAACCTGAAAAGCCCAAGGTTTCAACGCACAAGGTGCAAACAGTCCTGCTGCTAGTGCGTCGCGCCAGCAGCATTAACGGCCCACAATATCCTTTAGCCCTACCCCTATGGCAACTTCAGCACCGCTCCCCCCTGTTCCTGGTGCTCACCCCCCAACCGATACTGTGGCGGCGAAGCTCAAGCGAAAACTGGTCAGCTTAATTCAGCCTACGGTGCTGCTAGGCCCCGCTGGGATTTGGCTGTTTTTACTGCTGGTGGTGCCCACCTTAATGATTCTGGAACTGAGCCTAATTCCAGGGTTTCGTCCAGGTGAACCTGCTGGAGCCTATGGGCTGGGCAACTATACCAAGATTTTTGAGCTAATTGACGGGCAGCCGATTTACCTTTGGGTGATTGTCCGATCGGTGCTGTTTTCGGTTGGCAGCATGCTGATTTGTCTATTTCTGGGCTTCCCTGTGGCCTACTGGATTGCCATCATGGCTCCTAAACGCTGGCAGAATCTGCTACTGGTTAGCTTTGTGCTGCCCCTATGGACGTCCTCTCTGCTGCGTTCCTATGCCTGGATTACAATTTTGCGCCCTACAGGCGTGCTGAACTCTCTGCTGGGCGTTTTTAACCTACCCCCGGTTGATATTCTCAATACTCAAACGGCCGTCATGATTGGGCTGGCCTACAACTATTTGCCTTACATGGTACTGATTCTCTACTCTTCCTTAGAAAAGCTAGATCAGCGCTTACTAGAAGCGGCCTCCGATTTGGGGGCAACGCCACAGCAGGGGTTTTGGAAGGTCACGGTGCCCCAAACGCTGCCGGGAATTGCAGCGGGTTGTTTGCTGGTGTTTATTACCAACCTGGGTGATTTTGTGGTTCCCGAATTGCTGGGTGGGGCCTCTAGCATGACGATGGCACGCTTGGTGTACAACCAGTTTCTAGGCGCGACGCGTAACTGGGGCTTTGGCTCTGGGCTAAGTATGCTGCTGATTTTGGGGGTCAGTATTGCGATCGCCCTCCTGCTCAAATATGGCGACCAAAAAGCAGAAGACTTTTAGGCGATATAGCTCATCCTCACCCTCACCCTTCCTTTCCTGCCATGACCCTCACCCATCTCTTCGCCAAATTCCGGCCATCCTGGCAGTTGCTATTGACCCTGCTGATGTTTGTGTTTATGTATTTGCCAGTGCTGGTGCTGGCGTTTTTTAGCTTCAACGCATCGCCCTTTAGTGCCAGGTGGGGTGGGTTCTCGTTGCAGTGGTACGCCAAAATGTTTAGCGATGAGCGTATGCTTTCGGCCTTGCAAGATAGCCTGCTGGTCGCGTTTTTGGCAGTGATGATTTCGGCGGTGCTGGGTACGCTCATGGCTGTGGGGCTAGCTCGCTACAAGTTTTGGGGCAAGGGGCTATATCAGGGGATGTCATACCTGCCGCTGATTATTCCGGATATTGCGATCGCCGTTGCGACACTGGTGTTTTTGGCGTCGTTAGCGATTCCCCTTAGCCTTTGGACAGTGGTAGCAGCCCATGTAGTCTTCTGCATTTCGTACATTGCGCTGGTGATTTCAACTCGGTTAACCGGGTTGAATCCACATTTGGAAGAAGCCGCACTAGATTTGGGCGCAACGCCTCAGCAGGCGTTCATCAAGGTTCTTTTGCCCCAGCTCATGCCGGCGATTATCTCTGGCTGCTTACTATCCTTTGTGTTGAGTATGGACGACCTGCTGATTTCTAGCTTTACAGCGGGGGGTGGCACTACCACCTTACCCATGGAAATCTTTAGCCGTGTCAGAACGGGGGTGAAGCCCGACATTAATGCCCTCAGCGTCGTATTAATTTTAGGGTCTGGAATCCTGGCCTTTGCCGCAGAATATATTCGCTTCAAGGGCGATCAGCAGCAGTTAGGAAAATAAACGGGTCATCGTCTCTAAAATATCTTCATAAAGAAAATTTTTTATATAAATTTTCGATAAATATCATGCCCGTTTGCTTGTGATTCTGGCCGCGATCGCCAAATCTGGGAAGTAGTTGTATCACAGGACGCGTTATGGCGATTGATCGCGCCGGAAATACATTGCGCAAGGCCACACGACTGCCAGGCTTGGGGGGCAGCACGATCGTGAAAGATGGCATCAGCAAAGCAGATCGTGACGACCTGTATGCGTTTAGCTTGGGCGATCGCAGCCGATTAGACCTACAGGTGCTGAACATTAAACCAGGAACTGAAGTTGGAGCCGAACTATTTCAGCTTCAGGGCAACCGCTCTAACGTCTTAAAAAAGATTGGGGCGATCGCCTTTAGTGACATCCCAGCCCGCCGCATCCGGCAGTTGACTAGTCGCCTTTCAAGCCCGATTAGGCTCAGTAGATCCGCTCCAAAACTCGATACAATTCTCACCGCTGGCGACTACTACCTGCGGGTTTTCTTTGTGGGTGACCAGACCCAGTATCGCCTCAACCTCAGCACTCAAGCCATTCCCGCCACCCAAAACACGCCCCCCTCATTGACCACCAATGGAGGCTTGACCTTAGCGCGGGGAGCCACTGCCAACTTAGGTGGCCAACTGATCGCCACCGATGCCGATACGCCCATTACCAGCCTTACCTACACGCTGCAAACCCTGCCCACCGAGGGTAATCTGTTTCGCAACGGCGTTGCCCTAGGCGTGGGGCAAGACTTTAGTCAGGCAGACCTGAACAGCAACCTGGTTACCTATCAACACCGTCAAACGGGTCGTTTGAGCGACAGCTTTAGCGTTGTGCTAGCCGATGACCAAACGGCATTGGCTGCCAGTTCATTTCAGATTACGGCAACGCCCGCTACGACGACGTTGTTTAACGGCGCAGGGTTGCCGATTAGCCAGGGTTGGCTCAGCCTCGGGCAGCTGCCGCTACAGTCTCCCTTCAATATTCCACCCTACTTTTCTAGCACCGTTAGTGCTGCTAGCGAAACGCCTGGAGCCAGTGGCGTCACCCTCAACACTCAAATTTTTCCGGCTCCAAATGCCAACAAAGGCTATGTAGGCTACAGCAACAACAGCGTTGATCTAGCCACCCAAACTCCTGTATTAATCAATTCTGCCTTCGCGATCCTCAATCGAGCAGACGGATTTACCCTATCGTTTCAGCTAGCGCTGCCGAC
>JAYUYI010000579.1:0-3308 GCA_043752545.1 Thermoleptolyngbya sp. | reverse complement strand
GCGGAGTCCGTTGGATGGATGAAGCGGAGGGCGATCGCTCACAATGCGGGTTGGTTCGCCACGGTCACACCACAAATCAGTTGGAGCGATCGCCCCCACCAATCTGCCAATATCAATTTGACAACCTTGGTTAGCAAGGACACGAGTATACCCGTATTCTTGCTAACTAAGGTTGTGAAACGACTACCCAGTCGAGCAGCCCGTTTCGCTCCAAAAAACTAGCACCGCTCAATGCTGTTGACTCCAACATTGAGCGGCTAACCCCCAACTGTGAATAGGCAGTATGGAGGCTAACACGAGATTTTAGCATTCTCGATAGCCACCCTACTTTCCTTTGGAAACGGGGTGGCTAGGTTTTTGGGGTTTCCTTCCCTATCCAAATGCAGGAGAACCCCGATGCTTGAGATGCTGAATGTGCCCATTGCCCGCAGCTTTTTGACCGATGGCGACCGTGACAAAGGGAATGTCGATCGCCCCTCGCCGCTCATTTTGCCGCTCTACGTTCACCCCCTGGCACCGGGCCAAGAGCAGATGCGGATTTTGCTGATTAGCAGCCCCACCTGGGTCACCGAAACCATCCACGACCTGCATGCACGCGGGTTTGCCGACACCAAGGATTGGAGCAGCCTCGTGCCCGGTGCCAATCCGGGTGAAGTGGTCAGCATCCTGACGCGACGGAGAGCGCGCCCCTAGGCAAACACGCTACGGAGATGCGAGGGGGAGAACCAGAGGAGAGGCGATCGCCAAACAGCCAAAATTCTTCAAGAACTCCGGCTGCTGTCAGCCCAATCATTTCAATTTCTCAATGCGCACGTCACGACATGCACATGTAACGATCAGAATTGTTGCTGCTTTGGGAGGGGGGCCGCTGGGCTAGGGGCTGAGAAATGTCGATCGATCAAACCGGGCACGTCGGCTGGGGTAATGTGGCTGTAGCGAGTTTTTTGGATTACGACATTTGCTCCAGACTTGCACTGCTTCATGCAACCGGTGTCTTTGACGGTAACCTGCGGCGTGAGTTGGCGATCGCCCAACGTTTGCCGAATTGCAGCGGCTACGGCTCGGCTGCCCCGCTTGCAGCAATCAGACTTTTGGCAAACCAAAATACACGCCTTCGACACCGCAGCCGTAGCCCCATTCGCCAGTGCCCTAGGCGGTGCACCCTGCTCCGATAACACAGGTGTTTTAGGCGCAACCGACGGGTCTGGGATCGCACCGAGCGCTACTACCTGAATCCGCTCTGCCTTATATTTAACCGTTCCAGCTTCGTAGTCTAGCCGCTGATACCCCGTTACTTGCAGCCACTCGCCAGGGCTTAACACCTGACGGCACGACGCCCTCGACTCTTTCGACAGCTTAATATACAGCTCCCCAACTGCCGTAGCTAGCTGCAAGCCCTTAATTTTGTAGCCATCTTTAACCACAAAACTGAGGAACCGACCTTCGAGCTGAAATGGTGTTTGATTGCTTTTACAAGGACTCATAGGACGAGAGGGTGAGTGAGCAGAAGATGCTGACTGGATAGGCGGGGCGCTGTCTTCAAGTAATTAATTAACAATACTCCGGACAGTTTTTGTGAAAGAGCTGGAAACCTGCGTTGTATCGTTACCATTTGCCCTCACCCTTTTCATGTATGCCGAAGGCTTTAAGCCCTCTCCCCGCTTGGGAGAGGGACTTCAATCCGGCTCCCCTTCTCCCTTTTTGGGAGAAGGGGTTGGGGGATGAGGGCAAGCCTGCTCAAAAGTGTCCGAACTATCGTAATTAAGGAATCAGAATTAAATAAGTTCTAAATTTTGAGTTTTGAGTTAGGCGGTCACTTCAAAGCTCAAAACTTGGAACTTAAAACTCATTTATTTTTAATCGTTACCCGTTTTGCAAACACTGGTGTAAAAACCTAATTTTTTGCTGGCGCGACGACGTGAGGTGGGAGATCACACTCCAGAGCTGAATCGCTGCCAGAGGGGTATGAATTTCGGCAGCGCAGCTACCATCAGCGAGGCAGTTGCAGGCAATATCCAGTTCTTGTAGGCGGCGACAGACTTCCCAGCGATCGCCTCGCGCAATTGAGATAACTTGCTGGGAAGATGATGGCGTAGAGCTTAACGGGTTCATGGGCTAGAGATGGGCTACGTGATAATAACGACAATGAAAACTGAGGGAATAGCGGAAATTGGCGAATATAGTTAGTTCTGATTTATCTGCCTGATCTAGCTTAATAACTCAATAAAGTGAAAAACTAGCTGAACCGCTAGCTCGCCTCTACATGGATTTAGGAGTATCTGATGCTGAGAACTCAGGGCTAGAGTAGAGTAAGCAGCTTATTGAGAAGCTAAGTCAATAATGCTTCCTGAATTTGAGCATAAGATATTCCATACCCTTTTGCAAACTTTTTTCATTAAAACCTGCCAGAAAAAGACCCGATCCAGCTGATTAGCGATCGCCTTCACACATTGCCATACCGAATGCCCGCCCATCCACCCAGGGAAACACGATCGGCGTGGGCTAAGGCTACTGTTGGACTAGCTGTTGATCTAAGCTCTGTAAAAAATAGCCTAACGTGCCAGAAACTTCATCAATCCCATCACTAAAGTCAACCTCAAACTGCTGCCAAAGGTCGTCGGCTAACCGCACCTGCCAATCAAACCAGCAAATTTGCGTCCAGCATAGATCTGCTTCTAGCCGATCGTTGGGTAATAATCTTGCCAAGCTTAATCCAGAATATTTTTCTAAATGGTCATACGCAAATGCTGTCAGAGGATAAGACAGACCGCAGGGCTTGCTGTGGACTTCAAACCACTCATCTAAACTCAGCACAGGGCGATCGCGCAATACCCGTATGACCCGCCGCCGAACGTTGAGGTCTGGACTCAAGTCAGCGTAGGTTCTGAGGCTAGGGATAATGTTTTTAAGCCTTTGCCACATAAAAATTGAAGAGTTGGAGCACACTGTCAAATCGGTTCTGCCAAAGCGTTCACCCAGTATTCCCAACCAGGGAGGAATTGCTCAGTTACAGACTTAGGGACATACTTTTCGGCTAGGGATGGATCTTAAACTCTCAAGTCTCAATCTCTCAACTAGCTAGCCATAATCCGTTACCGAGCAACTACTTATAAAGACAAGATGAATCTCGCCTCTACAGGACAAAGTACACCATAGATCTGACGTGACGATTAGACGATTAAGTGACGAATTAAATTAATTGTAACATTTTATACTGCTATGCCTTGCGACGTATTACGTAAGTCTACTTACAACTAAACGATTTAGGCAATGATTTGTTGCAGCGTTTCTGTAAAGTTTGGATAGGA
>JAYUYI010000578.1:0-3310 GCA_043752545.1 Thermoleptolyngbya sp. | reverse complement strand
GCATGTGATGACGGCAGCGGGTGTAGAACAGGCTAAGGGGATGGCGATCGCCTTACCAGACCCAATGAGTACCCGGCTGTGTCTCAAACGAGCGCTAGAACTGACACCTGACCTAGATGTGGTGGTGCGGGCGGGCAATGACAAAGATATCGAGCTGCTCTACCAGCTGGGGGCACGAGAAGTCGTGCAGCCCGAATTTGAAGCCAGCTTAGAGCTATCGGCTCACTTGCTGATTGGCAGCGGGGTGCTACTCACCAACGTGCAGCAAGAAATGGCCGAAATTCGCAGCAGCCACTACCTGGAACTGCGCCCCGAGCGCTCTGCCAAAGCCGTGACCCGCGATCTTCAGGCCGCCGCTCAAGATATGAACAGCAAGTGGTATCTGCTGCCCGACGGGTCGCCACTGATGGGAATGACGCTAGAAGAAGCAGACTTACGCCGGATTTCTGGCGTCAGCCTGATGGAGATTCAGCGCGCCGGGGGCGACATGGTGGACTATCCCGATGCCCAAACGGTGCTAGAAGCGGGCGATCGCCTGCTCATTGTAGGTGAGGCTGAAGAGTTGGCCACCTTTGACGACTTGGCCAGTGGGGAAGTGCCTGTCCCGGCCAAAAACCTGGCTTGTCAATGGCTAACGCTGCCAGACAGCAGCCCAGTCTTGGGCAAAACCTTAGCCGATCTGAGTTTGAATCAGCAATATACGATTCAGGTGCAGGCCATCCGACGGGAAGGGAAGTTCATTCGCTTCCCTGATAGCACCGCCGACCTGGAAGCAGGCGATCGCCTGTTGCTCTGTGGTGCGGCCAATCAACTCAACGAAGTCCGGGAGTGGTTAGTTCCGGTGCTGCCCCTGCCCGTCCTTCAGGTACCTGTGCTAGATCTAGCCCCCGTCGAAGCTGTTGCTGAAGCGGTTCCCCAATACCTACCCACCGATAGCCGGATCGAACCTGAACATCAGTAGCCCACTGGTTCTATGGAGCGAGCTAAGTTCGCTCTATGGCTCCGGCTTAACTCGACGAATCGGCAGGTTGGCAATTAGAGCCGTAGCCCGCTGATTATTTTCTAACGAAAACTCTGTGGATTCTTGATCAATCTCCACATAACGAGACACCACCTCCAAAATTTCCTGCCGCATTTTTTCGATGGTGGCGGGGGGTAAATCGGCGCGATCATGAGCCAGCACAATTTGCAAACGCTGCTTTACAGTCTCGCGACTGGTGACATCGGGCTGGCGGGGAAAAAGTCGGTCAAGAAGTTCGCTAAGCATGAAATACCGGGGCGGGAGAAGAGAATGGGCTGAAGCAATGGCAACCTGACTAGTTCAAAGGACTGCAAGGCAACCCCACTGTGGCGCTGGGCTGCGAGGCAGTTCCACTATCGCGATGGGCTGCGAAACATCCGTCGAATCCGGGAAAATAGATCATCGTGGGTCGCAGTCAGGTCTAAGTAAGGCACCTTCTCACCTTCTAACCGCCGCGCAATGTTGTCGTAGGCAATTCCGGCTAGCGACATCTTGGTGGATAGCACCAGGGGTTCGCCCTTGTTAGTCGAAACAATCACCCGTTCATCATCGGGGATGACGCCGATCAGCGGAATGGCCAGAATCTCCTGTACATCACCCACTGACATCATCATATCCTCCTGAACCATCGCGGGCTTAAGGCGGTTGACAATCAGATGCTGTTTTTTGACATCGTTTGCTTCTAGTAAACCCACCACGCGGTCGGCATCGCGCACCGCCGAGATTTCTGGCGTGGTCACAATTAACGCTTCACTGGCCGAGGCGATCGCATTTTGAAAGCCCATCTCAATCCCGGCGGGGCAGTCAATCAGCACATATTCAAACGACTCGGTCAAAGAACCCACAAGTTGCTTCATCTGCTCGGGAGTAACGGCGTCTTTGGTGCGGTTTTGGGCAGCGGGCAACAGTGCCAGATTGGGCTGGCGTTTGTCTTTAATGAGCGCCTGATCCAGCCGACATTCTCCAGCCAACACCTCCACAGCTGTATAGACAATCCGGTTCTCTAGCCCCAGCAGCAAATCCAAATTGCGCAGTCCAAAATCGGCATCCACGACGGCAACCTTGCGCCCGCGTTGTGCCAGCGCCATGCCCAAGTTGGCAGTCGTTGTGGTTTTCCCGACCCCTCCCTTTCCAGATGTAATTACAATCACGCGACTCATGAACAGCAGCCTCAAAAAAATACTTGGGAGAAAATACCTGGGAGCACCGTTACTGGGAGCACCATTACTGGGAGACTAATCTCAATTTGGTGAAATCGGTAGATTTGGTAATGCGAATCCCTTCCGCTGCGACGTAGGCCACTTCGGGCTGAAACTGGGTCGGCGATTTTTCGGGAGCCCGCGCTACATGTTCGCCAATCCGCAGCTGGGTGGGCTCTAGGCGCAACGCCATAATCAAGCAGCGCTCGTTGCCGCTAGAGCCAGCGTGAGCCACGCCGCGCAGCGATCCCCAGACTACGATGTCTCCGTCGGCCACAATCGAGCTGCCAGGATTAACGTCGCCCAGAATCACAACAGTACCGGGATGGCGAATTTCCATACCGGAGCGCACGGTAGCTTCCACATACAGCGGCTCTGCGAGAGCCTGCCCCGCTTCTGAAGGCTGGTTCAGGTGGCTCACGGGGGTGTGTTGCTCGACCGAAAACCCTGCGGTAGCCGCCGCCACTGCCGTTTGCCGACGGCTGGTGTAAACCCGCTTCAGATGCAGTTCGGTTTCGGCCAAGGTATCGGCGATCGCCTGCAACTGCCGCCCATCTAATAGGCGATCGCGGGCAATCAGATGCACCGTCGTATTGGGCTGCCAAAACCGCTCGCCCGAATTGATCCGCTGCTTAAACTGCTGCCATACATCTGTCCAGCTAGCGCCAAACCCGTTTTCCGATTCGGTGGGCAACAACAGCAACAGTCGTCCGCCCTCACTCTTGAAGCGGACTTGCAAATTGGGATTTTGCTCTTTTAGCTCTGCCGGGGGCGGAGAAATAGCCGACACAGATGCAGAAACTGGAGGAGAGTCAGAATTCATGCCAGGGAAATGACGAGGGGGGTCAAAGGGAACTTAGGAGTCAACAAACGGCTCAAATTACCTATACATCTTAGTCGTCAGGCTGCATTTCGAAACACCTAGGTAGAAAATTTGTTCTAACGGCGGCGGTAGGACAAGTTGACCAAGCACTCAGCAAATGGATCTTCTTATCCTAATCGACTAACCCGGCTCAGGACTATGCCTCAGGCGCAAATACGCCTGGGCTACGGCAGTGCGATCGCCCACATTGCCAGGAAACAGCACCAC
>JAYUYI010000577.1:0-3312 GCA_043752545.1 Thermoleptolyngbya sp. | reverse complement strand
CTCGTGCTCGTTTTATCACCCACCCTTATCTTGGCAGCGTTGATGGGATGGCGCAGTTGGCAAGAGAGTCAATAGTCAGCGGTTTGGCTGAACTTCTTTGGCAGACGTCAAATTTTGTATGCAGACAGATTATGCTCTTGTGAAGGATGGCTCGTCCATCTCAAGAAGAAGCAGACAGCGGTGGGGGCTACTGGCTGTCTGCTTTTTCTTTTTCGGTCTATAGAGTTTTACAGCCACAGTAGTTGAAATTACGGAAACGACTCGAAAAAGTCTGACTGGAAGTCTTACCGGAAAAACACAGCTTCCCAGCCGTATGGGCCAAATTCTTTTTGAAACTCGCTAATTACCCAAGAAATCGACTTGCCTTGGCGTTGGGCGATCGCCATCAGATAGCCCTTATAAGCATGTTGGTCGGCTACGGTGGGCGCGCTGTCAAAAATTGCCCCTAGGCACCACTCGTCTTTTGGCAAGCAGTTGAATTTTTCGAAGAAGCGGCGATCGCCCCACGACGGAGCCGCCCCTTCCTGATAGGTACGCTGACGCTGCAGGTGAAACACCCGAATCATTTCTGTTTCCGGCACTGCTTGAATTTGATCGGCTTGCTGCTCACTCAATACCTCGGCTAGGTCGTCTAAAATCACCTGTGCTGGATCAATCCATTGATGGCCACACTCGGGGCATTCCATTAGCGCAATCCGCAGAATAAAGCCACAGGCAGGGCATTGCTTAGTGGGAGCAGAACCCATGCCCAGCGTTTCCGGCTCTTCTGTTGTCGGCAGGTGATACTCATACACATCTTCTGGAAACCCCAGGCGAGTCAGGTTGCCTGCCTGATCCAAAATGGTGCCGTGCAGCTTGCCCGACTGGGGTGAAATCCGCATCACCCGACCAATCTGCTGATGATGCAGCGCTCGCGATTTGGTCGGGCGCAGCAGCAAACCCACTTCAACACTGGGTTCATCAAACCCAATGCTGATCACGTTGCAAGAGGTGAGTACGGTGATCTGACCCTCGCGCAATTTGGCGTAGAGCTGGTGGCGTTCTTTGATCGGGGTTTCTCCGTCTACCACGGCAGCGATAATGCCCGCCTGGTTAAATGCCTCGGCGACGTGGCGGGCATGCTCGACATCAACACCAAAGGCAATCGTGCGCTTGTCGGGCACTAGTCGCAGCCATTCCTCGACAATGCGTTGCACCAGTTCAGGGCGATCGCAGGCATTCTTCAGCGCCCGTTCGTCATAATCTCCGGCTACTGTGCCCACGCCAGACAGGTCAATCTGGTTTTCTGCCGCAAACCCGTAGTACTTCATCGGTGCCAAAAAGCCCATCTTTTGCAGCTCCGACGGCACAGGTGAGGCTACGAGCGTTTCCATATGATCGCCGAGCTGCTCGCGTCCCAATCGATAGGGCGTTGCTGTTAGGGCCAGATGCACCGACTGCCGATGCGTTTCATAAATAATTTGCTGCCCAATTTGGCTAAATACCGTGGTGTGGGCTTCGTCAAACAGCACCACATCGGCGTGCCATTTGCGCCACCAGGTGCGCTTGGCCATGGTTTGAATACTGCCAATCTGAATTGGAGCAGTGGGGTCCTCTTTCCAGCCCGATTTGATGAAGCCGCAGTGCAGCCCAAACGACCGCATTTTGTCGTAGGTTTGCCCGACTAGCACATCTAGATGCACCAAAAATATCAGCCGACAGCCGCGCGATTCGGCGTGGGCGCAGATTTGTCCGGCAATCACGGTTTTTCCGGCTCCGGTGCCGGCAATCACGGCCACACGGGTGTGTCCCTGCCCCAGCTTGGTGTACAGGTCTTTAATTAGCTGCATCTGATAGGGACGCAGCTCAGGCGGGTTGGGAGCGGCCACGTTCATTCAACTGTTGGGCATCCGTCTTGGGCATCCGTCACGGGGGCGATCGCGCCATAGCTCACTGTAGCAGAGCTGCGGGTCAGATTCGGTGCAGATGTACTGATACCGCAACGGCACCATTTAGAGCGCAATTCGGCTCCATCAAAAATCGACTGACAGCGATCGCCTATAGTGGTAAATGCTCTACGTCAGCCAAATCCCATGCCAGAGTTTCCCAGGGTCATCCTCCGCAACAACAAAGCCGATGCCGTCCGTCGGTTCCATCCCTGGATTTTTTCTGGTGCGATTAAGGCACTAGAGCCGGATGTCCACGATGGCGATTTTGTCGAGGTGCACACCGAGAAGGGCGAATATCTGGCCAGCGGCATCTACAATTCGGGTAACATTGCGGTCAAAATCCTGTCGTTTCAGCCCGTCGATGATTTAGACCAGCTGTTTTTAGAACGGGTACAAAGCGCTTATTTTCTCAGAAAACAAATTGGCTTAGCCACTAGCGATCAAACCAATTGCTACCGCCTAATCAATGCCGAAGGCGACGGGCTGCCGGGGCTAATTGTCGATTGGTACAACGGCACAGCGGTGATGCAGGCGTATTCCGTCGGCATGCACGACCAGCGCGATCGCCTAGTCAACGCCCTCAAAATCGTCTACGGGTCGCAGCTTCAAGCCGTATACGACAAAAGCGGTACGGTGCTACACAAGTCGAAGGCTCAGGCCGAGAATCAATATCTGCTGGGCGAAAGAACCAGTGGCGAGGTGTTGGAATATGGCCATCGGTTTGTGGTGGACTGGGAAGAAGGGCAGAAAACGGGGCTGTTTCTCGATCAGCGCGAGAATCGGGAACGGTTGACGCACTATGTAGACGACAAAAAAGTGCTCAACACGTTCTGCTACTCCGGCGGGTTTTCGGTGTATGCGATCGCCGCCCAGGCTCGCTGTGTGCATTCAGTAGATAGCTCGGCCAAAGCACTGGAGTGGACGAGGCAAAATGTCGAACTCAATCACGTAGACCGGAACAATTCCTCTGCGGTTGAGCATGAAATCTATGCGGCAGACGTGTTTGACTTTCTCAAAACCTGCGATGCCGACTACGACGTGATTGTGCTCGACCCACCTGCCTTCGCCAAAGGGCTATCGGCACGGCACCAGGCGGTGATGGCCTACAAGCGGCTGAATGCTCAGGCGTTTGCCAAGGTGCGATCGCCCGGTATTGTCTTTACCTTTTCTTGCTCGCAAGTCGTCCCGCCCGACCAGTTTCAGGGGGCGGTCACGGCAGCGGCAATCGAATCGGGGCGACGAATTCGTGTGCTCGACCACCTCACCCAGCCTGCCGATCACCCCACCAGCATCTACCATCCCGAGGGGCTGTACCTGAAAGGCTTGGTGCTCATGGTGGAGTAGCGAGGTGGAGTAGCGATCGCCGCAAAAGCGCTGAGACGGA
>JAYUYI010000576.1:0-8198 GCA_043752545.1 Thermoleptolyngbya sp. | reverse complement strand
GATTACTCCACTGGCTTAGATAATCCTTCACGACTGTTAAGTTTTCGGCGTAGCCTTTGCGATAGACCGGATAAGCGTAGGGCACCCGTAACACCCAGCTTTTGTGAACATCAGCTTTCTTAATCCAGCCAATTTGATCCATCTGATCGACTACCGTTTTCAGGATTTCATCATCTGGTAAATTCCAGATATCTTCTCCTCGGCTTGAAAAGATCTCAATGGCCAGTGAGGTGTAGGACGGATCGGGCACCATTTCGGGTGACCAGTTTTTAGGTTCGTGGGTGCGCCCAAACATTAGATTGCGATGGGGGAAATAGGTCCAGCTATCGGTGCTCACTTGCTCTTTTTTCAGGGCGATCATCAAGCAAATTAGATCCCGATATTCCAGTTTGGATTGAGCCATGATCTCATGACTCCCCAGATGCTCAGGAATGCTTTGCAATAATGCGTTTACCGGAATCGAGGAAATCACGCAATCGGCATTAATGGTGCGCTGAACGCCATTCTCGAACACAACAGAAACCTGAAAACCTGCTTTTATAGGCTCACAAGCAAGCAGCTTGGCACTCGTGTGAATCATGCCGCCCATGTCTAAAATTTCTCGCTCTAGGGTAGCGGGAATCATGCCAAATCCCCTGCGAGGATAGTAAAATTCAGAAATCGCGGTGGCAGGTGTGTTTTTGGCAGGGACGATCGCGTGCTTCAGCATTTCCCACATACTGGGCAATCCAATCCGTTGTGATGCCCAGGTTGCGGCTAGCTCTTCACAAGCAATACCCCATACTTTTTCGGTATAGGGTTGAAAAAACACTTCATACAGCGCTCTACCGTAGCGTTTAATCACCCAATCTTCAAAAGAGACATCCTGCCGATTGCGCTCTGTTACTTTAGCAGAAAGGTAACTGGCAACCATGTGAGCCGCTTTTGCAGGCGAAAAGATCGCCAGCGCACCAGGAAACTGAATAGGATAGTTAACAAATCGTTGATTGAGATAGATATGGCTGTGGCGAGGTACTGTCAGTAAATCTGTTTTGAGCAGATCTTTGAGCCATTGAACCACTGTTGGGTTATTGCTATGAAAACGGTGACCCCCAATATCAAACCGAAATCCATCTTGTTCAAATGTGCGTGCCAGACCGCCAACTTCAGATCCTTTCTCAATCAGAGTGACGCTATGACCCCGCGTTAAGAGTTCACGAGCGGTCGCCAATCCAGCTAATCCTCCACCCAGCACCACAAAACGTTGTCCTCCGTCAAATCCGCACTGGCGAAGATGAACTGTTGATGAACGCTCCACAGAATCATAAGTGATCATCTGATCTCCTCTCCTCTCCATCCAAAACTTGACAACAATGAAATCCTCGTTAGGATATCCACGAGATTACTGATATTATTCAGAAATAACGTTTAATCAGATGCCTGTAAAACGATTGACATAATCTATAAATGGTTTTCAGATTTTATTGATTTATACAACATCAATATCATTCACTAGCCTTTTGAGACTAGACCTTGAATACTCTTAGAGTTCCCATTTATTGATCGAGATATCGTTATTTATTGCTAGAACTTGTTAATACATTGAACGTTTGCTTTAGAGAGAGTGAAATTGCGTGAATACACATAATCAACCCCGTTTGAAGCAAATATCTGAGCTAATACTTAGGGAGATTTTCGGACAAAACCTGCTCTTAATCCTTCTGCTTGATTTCTCAGATCAACATAGCTCTTCACTTCAAAAGCACAGGGTAATGGCGAAGACCAACACAGTGCGCCAGACTGTTTTGGAGTGAAGTAGGTAATCGCATTGACGTGTTTTTGCACCATTTCCTCAGCCGGCAAGGCGGGAGGTAGCAATAAACGTGGAGGCGATGTAGGATCCCCTGCCAAACCAAGTGCCACTATTTTTAGGGCAAATACCAAGGCTAATCCTGCTCCACAACCGGATGCGATTTTGAAAAATGTTTTAGAAAGAGCCTTGGGAGGGGATAAAGGATTTATTTGACTTGTGGCTACTGCTTTTTGATGCCATTTCCACAGAGGTAGAGCGATCGCCAACGCAGGTATCACAAGCAAGTATCCCAATACAAATCGCAAGAGCGGCGAAGTGACCAGTAGGAATGCCACGCCCACCCCACCGATTGCCAGCAGCCAAAGTTGACCGCGTGCCTGTTGGATACGTGTCCGCCACACATACCCTACTAACACTAGTGAACTCCCCGCCACCCCAATCAGGATCTGATTAGACCGATTACTCCTAAACCATTGTTCTACAAACCACAGGAGTGCCGGTTGACCCGGGGGGGGAGGAGGGAACCAATAAGTCCAGTTGAGAGTGCTTCTGGTACTTGAGCGCACGTCTTCCAACAGAGGTGACCAAGGTAGGTCGAGACAGAAATGAGTTGAGGGGAAAAGAGGGCACCCGGAGGCAATCAAATTTCCAGAAATTAGAGGAATTAGCGTGAGTCCAGCAATAGAAAATCCGATTAGTAGATGATGCCATTGGCGGCTGGAGATGTTTAACTGAAAAATAGATTTGGACGTTGCAAGGCTGGCTTTATGAGCTTCATAACCTGAAACTTTGTACCTATTTAAGGAATCTTGACGATTGTTGATCAGGTAAAATAATCCAGAGATAGCGAGTAGAGGCAAAGCAGTGAGTTTGATGGTGAATGCACCACTGGCCAGAAACAGAACAACTGCCTGAGAATTATCCTGGGGGACTGTAGGTGGCTGATCTGTTTGGTTTTGAGCAGGCCGTTCTAACAATTGATCGGCTTCGCAGATCAGTAGAATTGCCCAGCAGACAACACCCACTAACAACAAACAGGGAATATCTGGTGAAGGCGAAACCAGAATTTCAGCCAATGTAGGGTTGCCCACGAATAAGGAGATGATGAGTGTCAAAAACACCAGAGCAAACCAATCACTTAATGCAGGTGGTGTGGATGGCTGATTGAAAGACTGGAGATTTAAAGGAAAAATGTGCGAAGCGCACTTTCTTTGCCCGCATGCATCATCAGGTTTTGCTGCACCAGACTTTCTAAATAACAAATGGTTTAAACTCGTGAACCAATGAAGTATTGCAACCAGCAAAATAAATCCATTGGTGACTGCGGTTACATGAGAACCCACGATACTGGGATTTAGCGGTGCTGCGAGTGCCAGCCAGGATGACATGAATCCCAGCTGGCTGTAGAGCAAGGCCACTCCAGGGACTATGCCAAAGTCTGCTAACCAGCGAATTGTACTGTAGTGATATAACCCGGTATCTAGCCAGGTCACTTGGCGACTCATAAAGTGAGCAATAGCGATCGCCAAGCCAGCTAGCAACAATCCATGCATCGAACGGAGATGACCACACCACTGACGCAATTCTTGGCAGATTGATTGCGATCGCCAAGTCAATAGACAAAGGCATCCTGCTACCAGTGTGCCTACTCCCGGAGATAGGGGCCATAGCAAGGAAGTCGCTAAGAGAGAAACTCCTAAGGCGATGGTACCTAGCCAAAGTGAGGCGATCAGGCGATCGCCTGCCAACTTAAAGGCGTGAGCTTGCATGGCGTTCAGCAATCCAAGGCCAATCACACTGCTGAGGAGAAGAAGAAGCCCCCAAGCAGTCAGCAAATAAAGCATAGTTATCGTTCTTATCTGTCTGCCTGTCTATCTGTCTGTCTGTCTGTCTATCTGTCTGTCTATTCGTCTACATCTCTATCACCACTATAAGAATGATCATTGTCTGTGAGATCGGTGTTTATACATCAAGTTGTCTTCACAGTTACGTTACGATAGCTGTATCGCAAATTCTTTTTAATAACAAATGAACCGTGTCATTTGTATTGTCTTAAGCAACAACTCTTCTCGCATTATTTAAAACGGTATTAGACCAAAAATATCAGCATTATCGTCAATTGTTTCTCCAGCATCAGGCGCACAATTTTCACTGAACTTGAGTGTGCCCGTTACGGTCACGTGAGGGGCAGTGCTGGTTCCTGCCTGGGTTTTCAGCGCTTCAGGAACAATGAAAACAGCACCCCCTTTCCCCTGTCCGGCGGTGGCTCCATTGCCGGCGATCGCCGCATTTTGCTCAAAGGTGACATCTTTTAAAATCAACTTGCCGCTGCGGATCAACAGCGCGCCGCCAAAGCCGCTGCCGCCGCCACTTTCACTCAGGCTACCCGCTCCGCCACCAAACCCGCCTACTCCTGGCCGCCCAAGCTGGCCAACAGTTCCCGCATTGCCACCTGCCCCACCTAGCCCACCGCCGCCAAACCCGCCGTTGCCGCCGTTGCCGCCATTGCCCGCATTCATCCGTGCCGCCTCGGGAGACGGTGGATTTGCCTGTTGGGGATTGCCGCCATTGCCGCCGTTGCCCGCATTGCCAAAACCGCCAAAGCCGCCCCCTCCGCCAAAGGCAATGCTACCAATGCCGTTGATGCCAATCCCATTCACGCCAGCGATCGCCCCCCGGTTGGCCTGAAAGCGATCGCCGTGACTGTCTATTTTGATGCCCTGGCGCGACAGACTAGGGCGATCGGCCTGATTAAAGCTCATGCCATTCAGTCCGGCAATTGCCCCCCGATTCACGTCGAAAGCGTTTTTGCTGGTCGTGATCTGACTGTTCAGCGGCACGAGATGATGGCTGCCATTGCCCCCAATGGCTCGATTGCCGACAAACGTAACCTGGCTGATGGTGACCGTCCCGTTGTTGATTAGCAAACCCTCCTCCCATCCCGGCAGCTCCGCCTGTCCCGTCTTTGCCGTGCTCTCCTTGAGCTAGACCGTGGGCAATGGTGAAATTTTCTAAGGTGACCGTACCGCGCTCGATCGACAAAACCTGAACGGCATCATTACCGCTGAGGATGTCATCGCCATTGCCAGCCAGCGTGAGATTGCTGTGAATTTTTGGTAGAGGCCGTTGGAGGGTGATCGTTCCGCTGACTCGACTCAAATCAATCACCGAATCGCCAAGAGTTTGATTGGCTAGGGCGATCGCCGTTCGCAGCGACCCGGCTCCATGATCAGCCGTCGTTGTCACGATAATCGGTTGCGGCAGTGCTGCCGCCTGCACAGATGCGGCAAAGCTAGTGAGGGAAAATGCCCCAATCAGGAGCAGCATTCCCCAGCACTCAATTAAGTTACGTACAGAACGAAAGGCTGTCCCGCGCCTCAGTCTGCTCAGGAAGTCGAGTGTCAACACAGTAGCCTTACAGCGAGAAATTGATTACGAACCATCAAGATTGATCAGATACAAACTCACCTCACTGCTGCTGCTGTTTTTGGCTGTATCCCCCTTGATCGTTAAACTTTTTGCTTTGGGCATTGCCAGACGTTTGCTGCGATTTAAGCAATTTGCTCCAGGGTTTCTCGACAGCGCCGTTTTGATTTTGCAAGGATTTAAGCAATTTGCTCCAAGGTTTTTCGGCACTGCTCTGTTGGCGTTGCGGTGTGCGCCCTAGCTCTGTTTGGAATGAGAGGAAGGTATCTTCCCCCCACCCTTCTGTTTTGGGACTAGTGTCTAGAGCCACATAGTTCCAAATCTTGTCTTCGTTGCTGCCAACTTGCCGCAGGAGGGTAACGCGATCGTCCCCCAACGCATGGCCGATACTGCCTTTACGCGGATCAAGCTGAGCATAGAGCTTGATTGGAACATTGGGTTTTGGTGCGATCAAAAGCGCTGGCCGGTTGATGTCTTGATTGCTTTGATTAGACGCTGAGTTAGCAGCCCAGCTAAGGGGAGCAGTGCTGAAGAAAAAGGCGATCGTTGCGATTACACCCAAAATCATCCTAAACAGGTGGTTACGTTTCATGCTAGATGTCGTTGCTCAGTAAGTAGATCAATAAAAAGAATCATTTATCATACAAGCCAGATTAAAGGACAAAACTTTGTATTACTAGCTACGATTCTTTTTTTGTATTTGTATACATTACAGATTGGGAAGCGCCGATTAATCCAACTTGGAGAGGCTCTAGCGGCTTACATCGGGCTGATTAGTTACAAATTCGCTCTCAGTCGTTGCCCAGAACTTCAGCGCCTGCGCTGCTTTCCGCAGATCATGTCACGCTCTGCCTATTCTGGATCTTCGACTCCAATGACACAATCCACTCTGCAAAAAGCCGACTTTTCTAAGTCACCTCTGTTTTTGATTGCCCCCTTTTTCTTTCTGGGCACGTCAATGGTGGTGATGAAAGCCATCATTCCCAATACCACACCGCTATTTCTGGCTGGATGCCGCTTGGTGCCTGCTGGGATGATTATTCTGTTGCTAACGGTGGTGTTGAAACTGCCGCAGCCAAAAACTTGGGCGGCCTAGCTGTGGATTTTACTCTTTTCTGTGGTCGATGGGTTGATGTTCCAGGGGTTTTTGACGGAGGGGTTGGTCAGTACTGGCGCAGGATTGGGAGCGGTGTTAATTGATGCTCAACCTCTGGTAGTTGCTATTCTTTCCCGGTTCTTGTTTGGAGAATTAATTGGGGTTTGGAGTTGGCTTGGTTTGGCGATCGCGATGGTCGGCATTAGCCTGTGTGGGTTACCAGGCGACTGGATTTACAGTATGCTGCACGGTAATTTCAGCTTTTTGCAAACCAGTACGCCCTTGAGTTGGGCAAGTGTGTTTCACAGTGGCGAACTGTTAATGTTGCTGGCGGCTCTTTCCATGTCGTTTGGCACCATTATTATTCGTTATGTTCGACACCATGTGGATGTGGTGGTTGCCACAGGCTGGCACATGCTGCTGGGCGGCATTCCCCTGTTTCTGCTGTCAGGTCTATGGGAAGTTGATCAGTGGACAAAATTGGATATGGCCGGGTGGACAGCGCTGGGCTACGCCACCCTGTTTGGCACAGCGCTAACCTACGGCATCTTTTCTACTTAGCTTCTACCGGTAACCTCACCAGCGTGAGTGCATTAATTCTCTTGACCCCTGTATTCGCTATGCTGTTCAGCTATTTCTTTCTATCTGAGACGCTCAGTTCTTTGCAATGGATAGGAGTAGTTCTGACATTGATCAGCGTAGTTTTAGTGATTCGTCGAGAGGAAATTGGTCAGTGGATGGCTACACTATCCGTCAAGTTAGACACGACCAATAGCCCTGTTTTAGTGGAAGCAGTAGACCCATTGCCGGTTGATAGAAAGCCTGGGGACTAAAATTAGGCAGTTGTGGCGCTGGTGCAACGCACTCTAAAAGATCGGCGATCGCGTCCTCACTAGTCGCCTTTCACGATGAGCAACCGTGGTGGCAAGGGGGGCGGAGGCAAGGGGGGGAGGCAAGGAGGAGATCGCTAAAACTACCTTATAGGTCAAGGTTTCGAGTCTGCTATAGTTCAAGAAACTCTACTAATACCCACCTCGATATGCTGCCATCTAGTCCATATCAACCTGTTCTGCTGCGCATATTACATGGTGCTACTGCCCTGTTAACCCTGTTGGCCTTGGTTTCAGGGTTTTGGGTATACAACACCTATGACAAACGTTGGGGTAGCCTTGCCCTGCCCGCGCTACCAGATATTCAGGGGATTCATGGCACTATCGCGCTGACCTTCCTGGTGCTGCTCCCATTTTTTGCCCTATACAGTTTTCGGATCGGCGATCGCCGTCTAGTCCAAGACCAATCCTTCAGTCAACTAAAACAGATTGGTAAGCCAGTATGGTGGATATCAATCCACCGTTTTGCAAATACATTAATGCTATTGGCGGCCACGTTGGCGGTGGTGACGGGGCGAATGATGAAAGAAGAATGGCTTCCGGCTGGAGAAGTCGATCGTCCCTGGTATTTAGCTCATTTAGTCGGTTGGGCAGGTGTATTTTTAAGTCTCTTATTGCATCTTTTGCTAGGAGCCAAGGTGGGTGGCCTTCCGCTACTAATATCCATATTTAGATGGGGAATGCGTGATCAAGATACTCCATCTTTTTGGTTGCAAAGTTTCAAAATTAGCCATTCTAGCTTAGTGCTCAAAGGTATTGAAATTTTGGTGATTGGAGGCATTATTATGGCATTCATTTTGCCAGTTTTTAATCTCTGACCCGCTACAGCTACAAATCTTCGATCGCCCCTAATGATTGCAACGGTAGCCGTTGAACAGCAATAAGTACGCCATCCGATCCAACAAAACTACGATTTGGCAACGATATTACCTCAACATTTGGCAATGGGTTTAGTCAGAGCTAGAAATGAGAATTGTTAATCTTCTGAGCACAC